>NZ_JAHDIG010000001.1 GCF_020630935.1 Bernardetia sp. | reverse complement strand
GAGGTTGCGAGCGGATTCGAACCGCTGTACAAGGTTTTGCAGACCTTTGCCTAGCCACTCGGCCACGCAACCTTATTGTTTGCATTCTCTAATGTTGTTTTAGAGAATGCAAATGTACAAATCTAAATTGATTCTGCAAAAGAAAAGTTCATTTTCTTGAAATAAAAATAGAAAACAAGTGTTTTTCTAAACCACTTCTCCAAACAAATCAAACTCTTCTGCATTATCTATCTTTACATTAGCAAAGTCTCCAATGCGTAAATAGACTTTTCTAGCATCTATCAAAACTTCGTTATCTACTTCTGGAGAATCATATTCTGTTCTTCCAATAAAATAATTTCCTTCTTTTCTGTCAATAAGCGTTTTGTAAATTTTACCAATTTTTTCTTGATTGAGTTCTAAAGAAATTCCTTGTTGGATTTCCATTATTTCTGCCACACGCTCTTGCTTTTCTTCTTCTGTGAGTGTATCTGGCATAGAGTGAGAATGTGTATCTTCTTCATGTGAATAAGAAAAAACCCCTAATCTATCAAAACGCATTTTTTCTACAAAATCTAGTGTTTCTTCGTGGTCTTCTAACTCTTCGTAAGGGTGTCCTGCAATAAGTGTGGTACGGATAGCAATTTCTGGTAATTTCTGACGAATAGCATCTATTAGCTCTTCTGTTTTTTCTCTTTTTATCCCTCTACGCATTGCCTTCAAAACTTTATTTGAGCCACTTTGTAATGGAATATCCAAATAATTACAAATTTTACTATGTGCTTTCATTGTATCAATAATTTCCAACGGAAAGCCTGTCGGATAGGCATAATGTAAACGAATCCACTCAATTCCCTCCACATCGGCTAGTCTTTCCAAAAGCTCTGCTAAAGCTCTTTTTCTGTAAATATCAATGCCGTAATAAGTTAGTTCTTGGGCAATGAGCATAATTTCCTTTGTACCTCTTGCTGCTAAATTTTTTGCCTCTTGTACTAGTTCTTCTATCGGACGAGAAACATGTTTGCCACGCATCAAGGGAATCGCACAGAAAGAACATGCTCTATCACAACCTTCTGAAATTTTGAGATAAGCATAGTGTTGTGCTGTGGTAGTTAAGCGTTGTCCTAAAAGTTCGTGCTTATAATCTGCATTAAATTTATTAAGAATCAGAGGCAATTCCATTGTGCCAAACCAATCATCTACTTCTGCAATTTCACTAGAGAGGTCATCTTTATACCGATGAGATAAACAACCTGTTACATATAGTTTATCAATTTCTCCTCTACTTTTTGCCTCTGCATAATCCAAAATAGTATTGATAGATTCTTCTTTTGCTTTTTCTATGAAACCACAGGTATTAATAATGATAACATTAGGCTGGTCTAATTTCTTCTTGACTTCTAATTGGTGATGTGCATCAATTTCGTTAGCACGAAGTTGTGTGAGTATATTTTCAGAATCTACAAGGTTTTTAGAACAACCTAGCGTAATTATATTGACTTTATCCTTTTTAAGTGTACCCGTTTTCATTTGCTGTTGTATATTTTTATAAAGCTGATTTTATATTTTTTACATAAAATAGCTATTGGTTTTTTCTTCTTTGGAAATAAGGTTGCAAAAGTACGTAAAAAATCATTCAAAACATAAATAATCTTATTCGAATAGCTACAGCAATGTTTTGATAGTCAGTGAGATAAATGAATTTTTTGTTGCGTTTTTCAATCAGCTAGTATTTTATATTGAGTTAATGAATATTAATTTGTAAATTATATGAGAAATGCTACCATATAAAAATAAATGCTATGAAAAAAGCCTTCTTATTCCTTCTTTTATGTATTCCCTTTGCATCTTTAGCCCAAACAGATTCTACTCTCTACCAACTCAGTATTGATGAGCTTTTAGAGCCAGAAGAAAATCTCTTGACAGGAAAGGTTTCATCAGCTTCAAAAATAGAACAGCGTGTTTTGGATGCACCAAGTATCGTAAAGGTGATTACTAAAGAAAGAATAAATAAATATGGCTGGGTTAGTTTGAATGATGTTTTGTACAGACAGGCAGGTTTTACACCTTCACAAGATTATGACAGACGGACGGTCAGTTCAAGGGGAGTTTTTGAAGGTTGGAATAATAATCATTTGTTGATGCTCATAGATGGAGTTCCTTATAATGATAATTTGTATGGCACAGCTTATACTTCAGAAGTTACGCCACTGGTTTTTTCAAAGTCAATAGAGCTTATACGAGGACCTGTTTCGGCACTTTATGGAGCAAATGCAATGAATGGAGCTATTGGGCTAAATACAATTTCGCCTTCTGATTTTCGTCAAAATGGAATGGCACAAATTCGTTTGGGGAGTAATAATACACAAATTTATGATGCCGTAGTAGGTGGTGAAGGAGATTTAGTATCTGCTGTTATAGCTTTTAATTCTTTTTCTACTAGTGGAAATGAATATCTTTCTTATGATGATTCAGAAAGAACAGACGACTCGGGAAATTTTTTAATGCAAAAAATCAATGATACACGTAATAGCTATTATCTTTTTGGAAAACTAGAAGGAAGAGGAAAACTCGCAGGTTTTGAATTACAGTATCATCAACATGCTTGGGAATCAGAAACAGGTCATGGATGGTTATTTTTTATTCCAGACCAACCTGAAGCCATAAAAGAAAATCGTAAAATGCTCTCGTTGCGTTACACTAGTGGGCATCTGAATAAAAAATTGGTACAGGAGTATGTCATTCGTTATCAAAATCACGGATTAGATTGGAATATGCGTTATTATCCTAATGGTGCGTTAGATAATTTTTACCCTTTAGGAGTTTCTGAATATCTCAATACAAGTGCAGAAGATGTTTTTGGACGAATGCAGTACAAATATTCATTAGGAAATGAGTCGGTTTTGTTGGCTGGAATAGAAGGAAATTTGTTTTACTATGATGGAGATAATGCTCATACTTCAAATATTGATTTGAACTCTGATTTTGCTCCTTTTCCAGATAATGATCCTCGCCCAATGAATGCGTGGCTAGAGTTTGTAGAATCTAAACCTTTATTAAATCTAGCTTTGTTTGCTCAATATACTTCACCTAGACTTTTGAATAATATTTTACAAGCCACCATTACGCTGCGTTACGACAATCAATTTTTTAATTATACAGATGTGTATTCAGCAGAAAGAAATGAAGAAAATAAATCTTTTGAACAGTTTAGTCCAAGAATAGGATTGGTTTTTAATGTAATGCCTACCTTTACAATAAAAGCACTTGCAGGAAGAGCTTTCCGAACACCTACACCTACCGAAATGTTTGGAGCAAATACCTATTCTTTAGCCTCAAATATCAACGAGCTTTCAGCCGAATCTATCACAACATTTGAGCTAGTGGGAGAGTGGCAAACTTCTAAAAAAACGATTATGCGCCTCAATACTTTTTATACAAATTTTGAAGATATTATTGCTTATAGTGTTGCCAATGCCAATTTGAGTACGAATTTGTATAGCTTGGCTAACTTTGGTGTAGAGTATGAAATTGAATCTTCTCTTTCTTCTGAATTTCAGATTACAGGAAATTATTCTTTTGTGCAACGTCTTAGCGAGACTATTAGAGATACAACCATTACAGAAAGTCCAGAGAATCTTACTTGGTATCCTGCACACAGTCTGAATTTAGGAATGATATATGAAAAAAATAAATGTATGGGTTCGCTGATGGTACATGCTCAAAGCGAAGTAAATCGTAGGAGTTCGGATATAAATGACAGGACAAAAGACTTTCGTTCGGAAAATGTATCTGCTTGGGCAACCATTGATACAAAGTTTGCTTATCGTTTTACGCCTTATTTGGAACTAGGGCTTTTAGTCAGAAACCTAACCAACCAAGAAAACTTTCTCATAAAAAACAATGCGTATCGTTTTGATTATAGAATGAATCAGCGTAATTTTCTAATCAATTTGAAATATGATTTCTAACAAGTTTACCTCCTTAACTTTGCTTCAAGAAAAGTTCATATAAATCTAACTATAAAGTAAAAATATAGAACCAACTTGCAAAAATTTTAAAATCTATCACATAAGAGCTTATTTAAAATTATTTCTTTGAGCTACAAATGGTAAGTTTCAGTCTATATCTGCATTATTTTTTTGTCAAATAGCTTGCTATTCTCCTTAAAAGTGCCTTGATAAGTCAAAAATTTTCTCGTTTTCGCTAGATAAAATAAAAGTTTAAACAAGCTCTAAGACAATTTAAAAAACGCAATGAAAAAAGTTACTTTATGTATCCTTTCTTGGTTTATGATGTTTCCTGTCTTTTCACAAGACTTAGGGAAAATTACTAAGATTGTTAGTCCGACAGCACAGCCTGCTCCTGTTTCTTTGAAACGAAAAGTTGCTAAAACAACAGCACAACATGACGACCTGCCTTTCGAAGAGCGTCTAAAACCTTTTTATCACGGTGTAGCTTCTGGCGACCCACTTTCTGACCGAGTAATAATTTGGACAAGAGTAACTCCAGATGCAGAAAACCAAACCAATGACATTCCTGTAAAATGGTATCTTACTTCCGATGTAGAGCTTCAAAACGTAGTGGCAGAAGGCGAGTTTACAACGAATGCAGAACGAGATTTTACTGTCAAGATTGATGTAGTAGGGTTAGAACCCAACACCACCTATTACTACTATTTTTCAGCTTTAGAAGCTAATTCGCTCATTGGAAGAACCAAAACTGCTCCGAATGAAAGCAATGCAGAACACTTGAAATTTGCTGTTGTGTCTTGTCAGAACTATGAAGCAGGATATTTTAATGCTTTTGGAAGAATTGCAGACCGAAACGACCTTGATGCTGTGGTGCATTTAGGAGATTATATTTATGAGTATGGAGCAGGAACGTATGGTGCGAATTTGATTGAGCGTTCGCACCAACCAGAAACTGAAATTCTTACACTAGCAGACTACCGAACTCGTTATTCTTTGTATCATTTAGACCAAAATCTTCGAAGAGCGCACCAACAGCATCCTTTTATTACCATTTGGGACGACCACGAGTTTTCAAACGATGCTTATAAAGACGGAGCAGAAAATCATACAGATTCAACAGAAGGAAACTGGGCAAACCGTAAAGCTATTTCTCAACAAGTCTATAATGAATGGATGCCTATCAGAACACAAAACACAGGAGTTTATCGTGTTATCAATTATGGAAAACTTATGGATTTGATTATGATTGATACAAGAATTGAAGGACGTGATGAGCAAATCAATGATGTTACAAATCCTTTGATGTATGCACCAAATCGTACACTTTTAGGTCAAAGTCAAAAAGAATGGTTTTTAGACAAACTTGGCAATTCGACTGCAAAATGGAAAGTAATTGGCAATCAAGTTATTTTTTCAGAGTTTAATGTCGGTTGGGCTGCATCTGCACTTACTCCTCCACAAACGCCAGAGCAAGTAGAGAGTTTGTTTACAGATATTTGGGATGGTTATCCGATAGAAAGAGACAATATCATTGATTTTATTTCAGATAATTCTATCGATAATGTAGTTTGGCTAACAGGCGATTTTCATTCTACTTTTGCTTTTGATGTAGCAAAGCGTCCATCTATTTTTGGATTTGACCAAGCCACTCCTACTTACAATCCAACAACAGGTGAAGGTTCAGTAGCTGTTGAATTTGCAACTCCTAGTATTTCTTCTGCCAATTTCGATGAAAATTTAGATGCTACAACTGCTTTTGGATTAGAGTTTCAAATCAATAAGCCTCTTCCTGCACCATTAGAAGGTGTAAATCCGAACCCTCACATGAAGTATGTAGATTTGGACAGACACGGTTATTTTATCTTGGACGTAAAAGAAAGTGCTGTACAGGCAGATTGGTTTTTTGTAAACAGAATCTTAGAACCTTCTGATATAGAAGCCTTTGGAGAAGGTTGGCTAACCACAGATGGAAGAAACCACTTGACAAAAGCTGATGCTCAAACAGAAGCAAAAGCAACACAAGCTACACCAGCACCTAATGAAGTTCCAGAATATGTAATTGCAGGGATTTTTTCTCCAAAAAAGGAATTTACAGACATTGCTATTTTGAGTTTGTATCCAAACCCGTCTTCTACAATTGCATTGGTCAATTACGCTGTTGCTCGTCCGATGAATGTAAATATCAAATTGATTGATTTACAAGGAAAAGTAGTCAAAGTAATTCGCCAAGAGAAAAATATAAGTGGCAACTTTGCTCTTACTTTTTCTGTAAAAGACCTTCCTGCTGGGGTTTATGTTCTACAATTTGAAACAGAAAAAGGACAAATCAGTCGTAGAATTGTAGTAGAAAAATAAGTAAGGATATAATTTTTTTTATTTATATTGAAACACTCTTTTTCCATCAAAAAAGAGTGTTTTTTTTGTGAGTTAAAAAACTTTGTTTCTGATTTGAAGTTGATAGCTATACATTTTTTAACCTCTTATCTTATGAAAAAATTCCTATCCAAAAAAGTCCTTATCATCATTGGAAGCATTCTGCTAGTGTTTGTTATTGGTGGTTTTGTAGCTGTTAATTATTTAGATAATTATCTGAAAGAACAAATTCTTACTACAATCAATGAAAATAAAGAATCTCCCTATCAAATAGATATTAGTGAAGTTCGTATTAGTCTTTTGCCTACCAAAGTATCCATAGAAAAAATAAAAATTCGAACAGATAGTTTGCTTGCTGTCCAAAAAACGAAACCTCAAGCTACTGTTGATGTAGAAAAAATTACACTCAAAGGAGCAAGTATTTGGAAATATCTTTCAGATGGAGAGTGGCATGCTGATAAAGTGTTGCTCCAAAATCCGTTCATTGATATAAAATATATTGCTGACTCTGTACAGGGTATTTCTCGTGCTGCTGATACAGTAGCAAATTTTGTGGTTGCACCTTTGTCAGTTGGAAGTTTAGAAATTATAAATCTAACAGGAAATTATCAGTACAACTCTAATGCAACTATAAAATTAAAGAAGTTGGATTTAGAAATAAAGGATGCAAGATGGCTCAAACCTCCGACGTTTCGTTTTAGTGCTGAAAAAATACGAGTTGCTTTTGAAAACTTGAACCATACAACTTCAAGTTTTAGCCAAACAGTAGATAAATTAGAAGGAAATCTAAATCTTGTCAGTTTTGATACATCACATGTCGATGTTTTGCGCTTTTCTGATGCCAATTTGCTCATCAATAATTATGCATTGGCACATCAAAATGGAACAAATTTTATAATTGAAGAAACCAACTATAAAAATGAAATTGTTAAGGTAAAAAATGTAGAACTCTCACAAGATTTAGACGAAAAACGAGAGATAAAAGCTGAAAGATTAGAAGCACATCATTTAGACTGGCAGGCTTTACAGCGAAATATCATCAAAGTAGATAAAATTTTGGTTCACGAACCTGATATTTCTATTCTCAAAGATAGAAACCGTCATCCAGAGCCAGCAGCTAAAAAAATGCCGTACGAATGGGGAGTTGGTTTAGCTATTGATACATTACAGATAGAAAAGGGAAATATTGTTTATTCTGAACGTGCTGAAGGTTTGGACGGAATTGGAAGTCTTACCTTTGATAGTCTCAATATGATGGCTTTAAGCTTTCATAATTTTAAAGAGTCTAAGCCTACTACGATAAAAGCAGATATGTATTTTATGAAAGAAAGCAGAATTGATGTTGCGATGGAAACGCCTCTTAATTCAGATACCTTTGAGGGAAAACTGAAGGGAAGTTGTTCACAAATCGCTATTCCAAGTCTGAACAAAATGATTTCTCCACTTACTCGTTTTGAAGCTAATAAAGGAGTAATTCAACAAGCAAGATTTGAAGCTGAAATAAATGACGGATTGGCAAAGGGAACGTTTTATATTACTTATGAAGATTTACAAGTTTCTTGGCTAAAAAAAGATTCAAATAAGAAGCGCAAGTTTTTAAGTTCACTTCTCAATTCAGCTATTAAGGATAATGTAGAAGCTAAAGAAGGCAAAATTGATTATCATAGAGAATACAATGATAGTTTGTTGCGCTTTGTTTGGCGTACTATTCGTAGTGGACTAATCACTTCTCTGCTACCATAATTTTTCGTAGGAAAATTATAGACTATTCAACAACAACTTTTACTAATTATTTTTGATACTAAACCTTATCACGGTTAATTTTGTAAAGTTCATTTCTTCATAGGGTTGGCAAACCCTTTGAAGAAATAGACATGATTTTTACTAAACTGCTAAGAGTCAGACTTACTAAAAAACTTTGATAACCTTTACTATACAAACTTTATGAAATCTACTATTTATATTTCAATTTTTTCTATACTTACTTTTTTTTCTGCCTGTACTTCTACGAATGTAGAAAAAGAAAATAAAGAGACTTTTGTAGTTACAGAAGATACAGAAACAACAACAAACGAACTCTTGACTACGCCTAATAAACTTTCTAAAGAAGAAGTTAAGAATATAGATTATAAAGACCTTTCAGAAGAAATGCAGGGAGGAATCATCAATGTACAGATTGAAGATGAAGATTTTGCAGAACAAGATTATATTTTTGAAACCCTGCGAAGTGAAAATGTAATTGATTATGATGAAAATCTAAAAACAGTTAGTATTATGGTAGCCAACTATCAAAATACAAATACCAATTTGGTTATTACTGCTATTGGAGGAAAAAAAGGAAGTTTTCCAATTATGTCTAGTCCAAAACGTTCGGCAACAGTTACACTTTACTACAATAATGGGCTTGCCAATATTGAAGGCTCTCTAGCAGAAGGAACATTACAAATTGATGTTTTTGATGAAGAGAAAGGTTATACAAGAGGCAGTATTGTAGGTAAAACAAAAAAAGGTAGCCCTATCAGAGCCACCTTCGAAGTCTATTCTAAATAAATGTAACGCACTCTTTAGAGTGTGAGAATAAGTTGATGATTAAAGCTAATTGTATTTTCATTCATCATTAACAACTAATCATTTATAATTGTACTTAAGCATTTACCATAGCTTCTTTCTCTACCAAATAACGTTCGGCATCAAGAGCAGCCATACAGCCTGTTCCTGCTGCCGTTACAGCTTGGCGATAGATTTTATCTTGTGCATCTCCAGAAGCAAATACACCAGGAATATTTGTAAGGGTACTATCATTTTGTGTAACCAAATAATTACTCTCATCCATATCTAGTTGTCCTTTGAAAATATCTGTATTTGGCTTATGTCCGATAGCGACAAAGAATCCCTGTACTGGAAGGTCTTGTGTTTCGTTAGTCTGATTGTTTAGCAGACGAACAGAAGTTACATTCTCACTATCTCCCAAAATTTGTTGTGTTTCTGTATTCCAAAGAATTTCGATGTTGTCTTTTGTCATGACACGTTGTTGCATAATTTTGGAAGCACGAAGCTCATCACGACGCACAATCATATATACTTTCTTACAAAGTTTTGCCAAATAACTAGCTTCTTCACAAGCTGTATCACCACCACCAACAATAGCAACCTCTTGTCCTCTAAAGAAAAAACCATCACAAACAGCACAAGCAGAAACTCCTTTTCCATTATACTCTGCTTCAGAAGGCAAACCAAGCCACTTTGCAGCAGCACCCGTAGAAATGATAACTGTTTCAGCTTCTATTTTTATCCCAGAGTCGTCGTAAGCAATGTGCGTTCCTCCCTCTTTGTTAAATTCTACCTTTTCAATAACACCATAACGCAAGTCTGTTCCGAAACGTCCAGCCTGTTTGTCTAGGTCTTGCATCATTTGAGGACCCATCACTCCATCTGCATAGCCAGGGAAGTTTTCTACATCATTAGTAATGGTAAGTTGCCCACCTGGTTGTTGTCCTTTATATAAGATTGGTTTTAGTCCTGCACGTGCAGCATAAATAGCTGCTGTATAACCTGCTGGTCCTGAACCGATAATAAGACACTTTGTTGTATGTACTTCTGACATAATTCTGATTTATTTTTATAATTAGTAATGTAAAGGTTTTTGATAGAATTTCTTTCCCTGTTCTAATCAATATATCAACATAATTTAATATGAACTATAAAACAAACGGTTTTACACTCAAAATGGTTTTGAATTGAGTTATTTATCAATCATTCTTAAAATTTCAACTCTTTTCCTTCATAAAATTCCAAGACTTTTATTCTAAATATGAATTCATATTTTGCTCTAAGTAAATCTGCTTGTGCTACGGCAAGGTTGTTCTTTACCACAGTATATTCTGTACTGTTAGCTGCTCCTGCTTCCAATCTTTTTTCCATTACCCTTACGGTTTCTTCAAGAGCTTTTACTCGTTGCTGGCTTGCTTCAAAAGAAGCCTTTGCTGCACGAGCTGAAATATAGGCTTGCTCAATGGTTTGATAAAGTTGTGTACGAACCAATTCTGCATTGAGCTTGGCATTTTGTGTCTGAATTTCTGCCCTCTGAATAGTATTATCTACTTGAAAACGATTAAAAATAGGAATTTGAAGGTTCAAGCCTATGTTATATCTAAAAGATTCATTCAGTTGATCGAAAAAACCAAAAGTCTCCTTTGGAAATTCAAAATCTGGAGTTACTACATAATCACTAGGAATACTAGTGCCATTTTGAATATATCCAATTGTATCTACTCCTGCTAATGTAGGTTGAGTAAAGTCAAATCCGTCCCTTTGGTTACTTGTGTAGTTTGCTCCTGCACCTGCTATTAGGGAAAGTGTCGGAATTCTGCCAGCTTCTGCAATATCTACGCCTTTTTGAGCTGCTTCTATACTTACATCTGCTCCTTTGATGTTAGGTTGAGTTGTTTGGGCAAGCTGATAGATTTGATATGGGTTTTTTCCATCTAAGATAGCTGAAGGGTCACCTACTTCTGGCGTAACGATTTCAAATTCTTCAGTAGGAGGAAGTTGCATCAGTTGGCGAAGTTGCAATTTGGCAAGCATAAGATTGTTTTCTGCCAAAATAATTTGCTGTTGGTCAGCTGCAAGCTGTGCTTCTAAGTCATATAAATTTGCTCTTGGCAGAACTCCTGCTTCTACGAGCTGCTCTGTTCTGTCATACTGTGCTTTTGTACTCACTTTCTGGCGACGAGCATTTTCTGTGATTTCTTGATTCAAAATTACTTGCAGATAATTGCTAGCAATGTTGAGCATCAAATCGTTTTGTGCTTGTCCATAATTAAATCTATCTGCTTGAATCTGTAATTCATTTTGTTTGATAGTATTTTTCAAACGAGAACCGTTGTATAAAGTAGTTGAAGAGTTTAAAGATAAGTTATTCGTCTGGATACGCTGATTAACAAAAGTGTTTTGAAAAGGGTCAAGCGAACGTCCCCAGTTGTAATTATGTGAAATAGACGCATTGGCATTTGGTAATCTATCATTTTTAGATTGTTCTAAGGCTAACTCCGAATTTTGAATGCCAAGTTCGTTTATTTTTAACTGTACATTTTTTCGAAGAGCATAAGAAATGCAAGAATCAAGCGACCATTTTTGAGTTGTTGTAGATTGTGCTTTTAAAGTAGCCATTAAAAAAAACAGACAACTACTTAGAAAAATAGTTTTAAGGACAACTCTTTTTTTCAACATGACAACAAATTGTATTTTTTTCATAAATCAGTTTTCAGTAATTTGAAATAGAAACTAATAGTTTGGTAAGCCAAATTAGAAAAAAGTGTTCTATTTAGCTATATTAAATGAATAATTGATTTGTTAAACTTTTTAAATGAAAATTACAAGATTGAGTGATAAATTTAGATATAATTTAATCTACTCTTCAATTATTTTCCTTTTAACATTTCGATAAATTAGGAAAAGAAAACCAATTTGTAAAGTTACATCTCTTGTTTGGATAGTACGCTCCTCATCTGCTAAATATCTGTTGAGCTTATAATCAAATGTATTAATATTATTAAGTCCGTGTCTGTATCTAATAGAGGCTTGTAACAATACATTTCCTTTAAGTTTTACACTAGGGCTAATACCTACTATTGCTCCATAATTTAGTTTTTCAAACTGATTATCTGAATTTACATCATAACTACCTACTCCCAAACTGTTAGGAGCTATCACTTTTCCGAAAGCATTATGAAGATAAGATACTGAAAAACCTGCCTCTGCTGAAATAGAAAGCCAATTTTTAATAGGGTAAGAATATACTCCTATCAGATTTAAGTCAATAGTAGATAAGGTATAATCTACACGTCCTTGCCTAAGTGCTGTTCTATACAACGTATTATTACTTCTATAACGTCCACTGGTAATCTCTGATTGAATACTAAAACTAGGCTTAATGCGATAATTTATAAAAAGCATAGCCATCGAACCTGTGGCAGCAGCATTCTCATCAGCTTCCTCTGGGTTAGCAATTTCAAACATTCCACGAGTAATGCCACCTCGCAGACCAATACTAACTTTAGATTTTATTTTCTTGGGCGACAATGTTGAATCTAAACGAACGTCTAGGGAAGAATCTTCAATAGCAGTAGTATCAGATTGTCCGAAAACAGTAGAACTAGAAAATACACTTATTAAATTTCCTAAAAAAAATAGGAGAAGTAGTTTAAAAAAAACTTTTTCTAAGGTGTTGATAGTCAGGTGTTTATTTTGTTTTTTTGAGTGATTAAGCAACATAAAATTTAATCTTTGAAAAAAAATAGTAAAAATTTTAATTTTTTTTTGAGCTGTATGCAACCTTTTTTAACCCTTGTTGGGTCTTAAAGATATACGAATGGTTTGCTTTTGTTGCAAAGGTACTACTTTAGAATAGAAACCAAATAGAATGTTTATTAAATGAAATTGAGTTTAATATTTATTCTCAATAGGATAGATAAAATAATTTCAAAAAACATTTTGTAAGTCTCAAACTAATAATTACCTTTGCATCCACAAGTGTAAACTACTAAGTGCGCAAAAAATTGATAATTCAATTACACTAAACTCTATTGTTCCATGAACAAAAATCTTTTTATTTATTCATTTAAGTACCTTGCTGTATTATTAGCATTGGTTACTTTCTCTTCTTGTGAGCGTGATGAGTTCACAGAAGCAGATGCATTTGCTTTACAACAACAACAGCTTCAAGAGCAGTATACTCGTGAGCAACAAGCTCTAATAGATCAAGATGCTCGTGCTAACATGGCAGCTTGGGAGCGTCGTAAATTAGACTCTCTTACTCGCCTTAATGCTGGTGGTAAAGTATTCTATACTGTAAACGTTGTACCTGGTGGTTCTTCTGTATTCTCTTCTGGACGTTTCGAAGAGGCTGAAGGTCTTGACGGAGCTACTGTTACAGTAACTCAATTTACAAATGGTTCTGGTGCTACTTCTTCTGCTTTCACGCAGCAAGTAGAAACAGTAAACGGTATCGCTTCTTTTGAACTTTACAGTGGCGAAGTTACTGTAAACATTGATGCTCCTAACCATACAGATTTAAACTATACAGCTAACCTTACTCCAGACGGTGGCGTACCTAACGGTGCAGTAGCTTACGTGGGTAACGTTGTTCCTGTATTTGATGATCCTAACAACCCAGGTGCAGATTCTGAAAGCAACATGGCAACTGTATCAGGTTTAGCTTTTGCAGAACTTGACATTACTTTTGGTAACAACCAAGAAGAAGCAGTTCCTGATGGTACTAAAGTTCGTGCTTTCATCGATGTAGCTAACCCAGCGTTTAAAGCTAAGTATATCGATCAAGCAAATGAAGAAGGTGTAAACATTGGTGGCAATACTACTATGTCTGGTTACATCCAAAGATTTGCTTACGAAGAGGCAGCTTCTACTACAGGTACTACTGTTACTGCTGCATTAGGTAACGGTACTGCTCCAGAAGGTGGTGAGTACAGCATTATGATTGGTGCTACTGGTTCTGGTCTTCCTATCACAATGAAGTTTGACGACTTCGCTGCTGACCGTACATATTACTTCGATGATAATGATGGTGATTTCGGTACTGTAGGTACTAAGCGTTTCCTTTATACGCAAAACACTATGATGGGTGGTAACCAAACTCCTACTCCTATCGGTACAACTGGAATCTCAAACCTTGCTTCAAGAGGTGTTGTTGATTTTGATTTAGTACAAACTGAAGCTACTGCTACTGCTTCTCTTACAGGTGGTGATGCAGTTACTTCTATTGATGTTACTGATCGTGGGTATTACTATGAAGCACCTACAGTTACTATATCTGATCCGGCTTCTGGAACTACTGCTACAGGAAGAGCTAACTTAGTTGATATTACTGTTGCTAACAACAATAATAATCCTTTAACTGCTGGACAAACTGATGCTGCGGCTAGAGGTTTGAAAATGGTAGGCTCTGTAACAGTTATTTCTGGTGGTTCTGGTTATACTTCTGACCCAACAGTTACATTCACTCGTAAGTCTTACACAGGACGTGATGCTGCTGGTGTTCCAGTTCCTAATGGTACAGGTTCAGTAGCTGCTCCTAGTTCTTCTGTTACTTACATCCGTGTAATGAATGGTGGATTCGGTATGACTCCTGCTGTGGCTGGTGGTACTGCTGTTACAGGTGTAGGTTCTTACACTGGTGTTGCTCCTGCTGTTGTATTTAACAACGGTATTGCTCCTGCAGGTGGTGCTTTAGCTACTGCAAATGCTATCGTTGACGAAACTGTTGGTACTGTTACTGAAGTACAGGTTACTAACGGTGGTAACGGATATGATGATGCTAACCTTAACATTACTTTCAATTATGGTTCTGATGCATCTGTAACTGCTATTGAAGGTCCTGACGCTGACGCTACTGCTGCATTATTTATTGCAGATGCTACAGGTGAATTGCGTTGGAACACATTAGCTTCAACAAGAACTCTTACTACAGATCCTGCAGGTTCTGATGGAGATGTTCAGTATGCTCCAGGAACTAACTATACATTTGTTCCTTCTGTAACTCTTACAGGTCTTACTGCTCCTGCTGGCGCAACGCTTCCTACATTTGAAGCTACTGTAACAGATGGAAAAGTTACATCTATAGAAATGCAAGGAGCTACTTCTGGATGGGCTGTTGGTACATACAATGGTAATGTTCAGATAAATGCAAACCCTGATGGTGTAGCAGTTTCTGCTGAAGGCTTTACTCAAGGTGGAAGCATTGATAGCTATATCCTTACTAACTATGGTACTACAAACAATGTTTATCAAGCAACTGTAGAGGCTGCTGGTGAGACATTTAATTACCTTACTACACTTAATGATGGTTCTGGTACTATCGTAGATCAAACTGGTGCTGCTGTAGCTCCAGCTGACTATGCTGATAACAGTGATTTCATCGTAGTATTTGAAAATCCGACTGATGCTGGTGGAACAAATGCTTGGGGTTACCCAATCTTTGATAACTCTGGAGGAAGCTTAGTAGGTTTATTCTTCATCAACCAAGGTATCGGATATACTAATCCTGCGCCTGCTGCTTATAACTTCTGGGTACTTCCTAATGACTTAGCTGGAACAGCTAAAGCTGGTTTAGCTCAATATGCAGGTACAAACGGAACTAATGATGCTAACGCTAACGCAACTGCTGATCTTACTGATCAAGTATTGACTATTACATTTACTGAAGGTGGTCTTGGGTATGCAGTTCGTCCTGAGTTTGTTCTTTCTGGTGGTGAAAAATCTGTTGAAGATTTAGCAGGTCTTAACTCTACATTGAACGGAGCTATTCGTGGACAACTTAACTTCAATTCACAAGGTACAATCACTACTCCATCTGTAAATGTTAATTTAACAACTACATTTACTGCTGCTGGTTTAGCTAATGATCCTCTTGCAGTTACAGTTTCTACAAGCCGTTTAGAAGGTATCTTCAATACTGAAGCTAACTATGCTACTAGTGCTGCAAATGGTGGATTTGAAGGTGGTATTGTATTGACTGCTGCAAGCGCAACTGACTTTGCTGCTCCTTCAAGCTGGATGTTCTATGCTGACCGTAGCAATACTACTTCAGTAAGAGCAATGTTCAATGCTATGGAATCTGCTGAGTTTACTGCTGCTGACCTTGTTGGTTCAAATCCTGGAAATACAGACTTCAAATATATCACTGCTCCTACATATAGCGTACTTTACGGTGGTGTAGCTACTGGTGGTACAGGAACTACTGTTCTTGAGCCTGCTACTGCAGATATCATTGGATTCAGCGCAACTGCTAACGGTTCTATTGACGGAAGCTTCTATGTACCAACTAACGACCCTAGCTACTCTACAGCTGGTGAGCGTTTCCGTGTAATCGGTGGTGGTAGCGACTTTGAGGTATTCTCAGGTCTTTCATACATCCGTGATGTAAACTATGGTACTGGTATTGAATTAGAATAATTTTAATCTTTCAGATTAAGAGAGTTTTAATCAAAACTTGAATCTTATATATTAAAAGAAGGCTAAGGGCAACCTTAGCCTTTCTTTTGTTTAAGTGTTTATTAAAATAAATAAATAAAGTTTTTATGCGTTATTCAATTTATAGTTTAGTATTGTTGATGCTTTTAGGAACTTTTTTTTCTTGTACGGATACTAATACCAGTCAAGAAAAAAATGAAACAGTGTCTTTAGTAAAAGTAAATTGGGCAGATACTACTCAGATAGCAAGAGCGATAGATGTTTTCTACAAAGATTCTGTATTGAAAAAAGGTAAAGTAGCCTTAGAGATAAGAGACCCTTTAATGAAGAGTCATCATCCTTATTACTATTTGCAGTTACACAAAATATATCGTCAAGATTTTAAACCAGCCACTGCTACTATCGGTTATATGCCAGTATTGATGCTTTCTAGTAAAGATTCTACTATTGTTGATTTTCAAATTACTTGGACACAAAAGAGTCCTCAAGATTCAGCAGGCTATTTTGTAGTTACAGACAAGTTTCTTCAAAGCGTAGCTAATCAACCTCGCTATGAGTGGGAACAAGAAGGTGAGTATTGGGTAAGAAAAAATGTAGAGAACGAAGGAAAATCTATGAAGTAGTAGCTTAGAGTACTGGACAGGTTCAACTGTCGTTTACGGTTGATTAGTTTTCATGTCTAGTACTCTGTCTATTTTATTTGTAAAATGCTAAGAAAGTTGTATATCTTCTTTAGCAGCTTCTCTAGCCAAACGGTCGGCTTCCCTCAAAATATCTAATTGTCTGTATTCACCTGTGAGTTCTTTTACTATTTCTAGGGCTTGCAGGCTAGATACTTTATGCCCTGCACTGACAAAAATTGGTTTTACATTTTCCCTACTTCTATAGACGTAACCAACCATTTTACTCTCATTTTTATCTAAAAAAATAGGTAAACTGCTGTATTTTTTTTCATTTAATATCCCACTATATTGTACTAAGGTGTCTTTGGCTACACCAATAGACATTTTTTCTAGTGCCAAACCCACATAAGAAGCCAAGCCAAATTTTCTTGGATGAGCAATGCCATGTCCATCAATTACTAAAATATCTATATTTATTTTAAGAGAAGTTTCTGCATCTTCGACAAGTTTTAATATTATATCTCCTTCTCTGAAGGCAAAAAAGCTAGGAATATATGGAATGGTTGCTTGATATTTTTTTGTAAAAGTATTTAAAATTTGTCCCTTTCTATCAGCAATTACAATGGTTGCAAATCCATTTTCTCCTTCATATTGTACATCTATTGCTCCTAAGAGAGCATTTTTATAGATAGGTTCGGCATCAGTAGGAATCCATACACTAGGGGCAAGCGTATTTTGAAAATCTGTTAGTTTTTTAATTATCTCTTTCATTTTTTACTTTTTGAATTACGACCTGCTAAAGCAGTGAAGCTAATTACGCTTTTTTTCGTCTTAAATATAATAAAGTTTACTAAAACATACTTTAGTATCACTAATCGCTAACCTTTTGCAGCATTATTCTTCAACTGCTCGTCGAAATATAAAATAAGAATTTTTTTATAATGGGATTTAAAGTTATTCCCTTATTTTTGGAGATTCATTTATAAGTAGTTGTACAAAATTAGGTTGCATACTACTTTAAAAGATGAGTACTAATAATTAAAGTTTTATTCAATTATTGGTTCTTCATTTACTTAATTATCTCCTTTATCACTAATTTAAAATTTAAAAATATCATGAAAAAAAATATGTTTCTGTTACTTTTTAGCTGTTTTCTTTTTCTGTATAATGTAGAAATAAAAGCACAGACCAACTCTATTTTGTTTGAAAATACTATTTCGTCTTCTGATATAGTAGTAGAAGGAAAAGTGGTAAAGCAGGAGAGTTTTTGGAATCACGAGGGGACTATGATTTTTACGGAACACACCTTAGAGATTTATAAAATATTTAAGGGCATCACTGAAAAAAATACCATTACTTTTACAACACTAGGAGGACAAGTAGGCAAAGATATTATCAATACTAACTCTCACCATTTCCCTATAACCTACGGAATTTCAGGTTTATTTTTATTAAAAAAAATAGGATTAGATTACCAACTTACAACAGATGGGTTTATCTATTACGATGTACTGAACAAAACAGCAAGCTCGAAAAATAATCACTTTTCCAATGTAGAAAACGAAGTATATAGTCATTTCTCTAACCCACAAATAATAAGAAATACATCTCTTTTTTTACCTTCAACAGCCACACATAGAACAGAAAATATCACAAGCATTGCCCCTACGACTATTACAGCAGGAACTCAAAGTATCTTGACTATCAATGGTTCTGGTTTTGGAAATAATATAAATGAACAAAGCAATGTTTTTTTCTCGTATGCCCCAAACGGAGGACAAAGTGAGTTTCCATTGCTTCAATTTGGTTTCGTCGGAACACAAGGTTTGACAGAAATTGTAGAGTGGACAGATACACGCATCCAAGTAAGAGTGCCAACGTTTGCAGGAACTGGAAAAGTAACCGTAACTAACTCTGAAGGCGAACGTTTTGTGAGTTCGGAAACTCTAACCATTCCTTACTCAGTAGAAGCAAGTACTTTGTATGTTTATGATTTTGGAAATGAGACACCTTTTGAGCAAGAAGCAACTAAAAATTATTTATCAAATTATAATGGACAGGGTGGTTATACGCTTTTTGTAGATCCTGCTTTTTTTGCCAATACACAACAAATGTCATCGCTTACATCAGCCTTAAATCAATGGCGTTGTGCAACAGGATTCAATGTAAGTGTTTCAGCAAATCAAGCTCCTATTCCGTTTGGTTTTTCTGGTAAGACGACCATTTCAACGTTTGATGGAAACGAATTTGGAGACCTGACTACTCGTAGTTTTTCATTTTCAAGAGTAGAGATTTGTAATACAGGAACAGAGCTAGTACCCTTTGTATTGGAGTTTCAAATATTTGTCAATTCGGCTATCAACTGGAGTTATACAGGAAATCCTCAAGCTGATGAAGTAGATTTTGAAAGTGAAATCTTAAAAGCTCTTGGACTTGGGCATCAATTAGGATACGTAAACAATCCAAATGATTTAATGTATCATTTCTTACAAGAAGGACAACAAAAAAATACACTTTCTACTACAAATTTGGATGCTGGAAATCTAATGATGAACTATACTGTCAATGCTAATAACGACTGTGGGTTACCTTCTATGCAAAAAGTATCTACTACTGACTGTAATAACTCTGTAAACCCTCCATTGGCTCGCTTTGAAGCAGACATTACAGAAGTTTGTGAAGCTCCTTTGCGTGTAAGATTTAATAATACCAGTAGAAATGCAGTTTCTTATGAATGGACATTTGAAGGGGGAACTCCTAGCACATCAACAGAAAAAAATCCATCTGTAAATTATACAAGTGCAGGAAGCTTCAAAGTTACTTTAGTTGCGAGTAGTAGGGTAGGCTCAGATACAGAAGTGAAGACAGCATATATCAATGTAGGAAATGGAGTTGATTATGAGGTAAACTTAGGAGAAGACAAAGAAGTTTGTCAAGGAGAAACGGTTATATTAGATGCTGGAAGTTTTGATAATGCCACGTATGAATGGAATACTGGCGCAGCTACACAAACGATTGAGGTAAATAATGCAGGAACGTATTCCGTAACTGTGCGACGAAACGGATGTGAAGTAACAGATAATATTCGTATTTCATACAATACAGGAGCAACCGTAGAAGCAGGGCAAAATCTGTCTGTTTGTAGAGGAGAAGCTATACAAATGCAAGCCAGAGCCACAGGAGCAACAAGCTATCTTTGGACACCAACAATAGGATTATCAGACCCAACTATTCTAAATCCTATTGTATCACCAGAAGAAACAACATTATATACCCTAGAAGTAACAACAGGTTCAGACTGTGGAACAATAAAAGACTCTGTTCTGATTACGGTTAAGGAAGCATTAGAACTTCCTTTTTTCCCTGCTGAAGACGAGGTCTATATCTGCGAAGACAATATCTTTTTCATAGATGCTTTTCCTTCCAACTCTACAAGACCATCTTTCTTATGGTCAGATGGCAGTACACAACCTTTCTTAGAGGCAGCAGAAACAGGAACATATTGGGTAGAAGTAAATGACCCTAATTTCTGTACATTTAGAGATACAGTTACAGTAAATATAACGCCAGCAGTAGAAGTAGTCGCAAGTACAGAAAGCAAAGAAAATACAATATGCCTAGGTAATACAATCCGTCTGCGTGCTACTGGTGCAGCCTATTACGAGTGGGAAGGCGAAGGGCTTTTAGATGAACCATTTATTTCCAATCCTTTAATTTCTCCAACAGAGACAACAACCTATACCGTCACTGGCTATGGTGGTTTTAATGAAGGGTGTGAACCTACAACAGATACCATTACCATTTTTGTAAAAGAACCTCTGACTTTAGACTTAGGCAGAGATGTAATGCTTTGTGAGGAAACATCTTTTACCTTAGATGCCAGTGTAGATGACAATGCAGCAGTTTATCTTTGGGAAGATGGAAGTAGCGAAGCACAACGTACAGTTACGGAAAATGGAACATATAAAGTAGAAGTAACCACAGATTGTGGTGTTTTGATAGATAGTATCAAGGTGAGTTTCTTTGAGCCTTCTACAAGTGTTGATTTTGATTTCATTGTAGAAGATGCACAAGCAACCTTTGAAAACAAAACACAAAGTGAGTACGAATTAGAATATTTATGGAGTTTTGGAGACAGTCTTAACTCTACAAGCAGAGAAGAAAATCCTGTTTTTGTATATTCTAAGGGTGGAACATATACTGTTACGCTTACTGTAAAGGCTGCTGATTGTGAAGCGCAAATAGTTTTGGAGAAAGAAGTAGTCATCGAAGATATTGTAACTGGAATAGAAGATGAAATCAGAGCTAAAAAGGTAAGTCTTTATCCAAACCCAAGTGTAGGAGGAAATGCAATTTTGAAATGGCAGTCTGATTTAGGCAAGGCAAATTCTTTTATGATTTACAATACTTTAGGACAAAAAGTAGTCTTTCAAGAGATAAGTCAAGCAGAAAATCAAAATGGTAGCATTTCTATAAATAATGCTGCATTGCCAAAAGGAGTTTATATTGTTATGCTTTCTTTTGAAAACTATACTGTTCAGAAAAAATGGGTGGTAGAGTAATCTCTCCTCGTTGACGGTCTTGACCTCAATGACGGTTTGATTTGAACATAAAAAGCCTTGTGTCTAAATATTTTAGATACAAGGCTTTCTCATTTTTATATCTTAATTTTGGTAATATTTACCAACTATAATTTAATTTTTTTCTTATGTCATTACTTACTGTAAAGATTTTTCAGAATAACGTAGATGCTCATTTATTTAAAGCTCGTTTAGAAAGTGAGGGTATAGATTGTTATTTATTTGATGAGAATATCAACTCTATGGATATGATTTATGGAGTAGCTGTAGGGGGAATAAAGGTAAAAGTAAATGCTAGTGATACGGAGAAGGTAAAGAAGGTACTTGCAGAGATAGAAGAGGAACAAAAACAACAAAGTTTATTTGTTAAGTGTCCTGTGTGTGAATCTACTGAATATTACAAAAATTTCGTTTCGATACAAGGCTGGAAGGCTTTTTTGGCAGCTCTTGTGGCTTTTCTTACTTTTTCCTATCCAGTATATCAAAAAAGTGTCTATAAATGCAAAGAGTGTGGACACGAGTTTAAAAAAGATGACATACAGAAAATTGAAAATCTATGATGAAAAAAGTAATACATACACCTCAAATTTGGACAATAGAGAATTTTCTTACAGCGTCAGAATGCCAAGAACTTATTATTTTTAGTGAAAATAAATCTTACGAAGAAGCTACCGTTAGCTTGAAGAGTGGAGCAAAGATGATGAAGAACGTTCGCAATAACGAGCGTCTGATATATGAAGATGAAAAACTTGCCATAAAGTATTGGGAAAGACTAAAAGATTTTTGTCCAATGTATATCAATGATGTGGTGGAAAATGAACCACAACAACAAAAAGCTACTGGACTAAATCCTAGATTTCGTTTTTATAAATATGAATCTAATCAGCGTTTCAAAAAGCATATTGATGGTAGAGTAGAAATAGAAAAAAGTGGAAAAAAACTAGAAAGCCGAATTACATTTTTAATCTATCTTAATAATGATTTTGAAGGAGGAGAGACAGCTTTTAGTTATAAAAATGGAGACAGTAAAGTAGAAGAAATCATAATTCAACCCAAAGCAGGAACAGCACTTTGTTTTGTTCATGAAATCAAACACGAAGGAAAACCTGTACCGAAGGGAACAAAATACGTTTTGCGTTCAGATGTTTTTTATCAAAATGATTACCTTTAACAATGGAAGAAAAAGAATTACCCATCAATTTTTTTAGTGAAGAAATTGATTTTGAGCTAGAAAATGAAGAGAAAACAAGCCTTTGGCTTCAAAAAATTGCCAACCGAGAAGGTTTTGTTGTTTCGGTTATCAACTATATTTTTTGTGATGATGAGTATTTACATAAAATTAATATGGAATATTTGAATCACGATACTTATACTGATATTATTACCTTTGATAATTCGGAAGATGACCAAGAGCAGGTGTTGGAAGGAGATATTTTTATCAGCGTAGAGCGTGTTAGAGAAAATTCAGCAGAACTCAAAACTACCTTTGAACAAGAAATTCATCGTGTGATGGTTCACGGACTTTTACATCTGACAGGACAAGACGACCATTCTGTAGAAGATAAACAGAAGATGAGAGAGAAGGAAAACACAGCGTTAGAATTATTAGTGATTAATTATTAGTGATTAGTTATGAAAACTTCTTCAATGATTGCTTTACATCTTGTCGAAGATTATAAAAAATCAAACTTTGCCATTGTTGGTGTCTTACCAACATCATATCACACAATACTATGAAACAAAACTCTGCAATGCCTAAAAATAATCCTCGCATTATAAATGCGTGGGCTACCTACGACTGGGCAAACTCGGTTTATAACCTTGTTATCACTACTACCATTTTCCCTATCTTTTTCAACCAAGCTACTAGAGCAGCTTTTGGAAGTGAAAAAGTAGAGTTTTTTGGTCTTACCATCGAAAATACAGTTTTGTATTCTTATGCGATTGCACTTTCTTATCTGATTATTGCAGCCATTTCCCCACCTCTTTCAGCAATGGCAGATTATGGAGGAACAAAGAAGCGTTTTATGCAATTTTTTACCTATTTGGGTGCTAGTGCGTGTTTGTGTCTCTTCTTTTTTGATGGAACAAATGTAGAACTTGCCATTATTTGTGCTGGTGTGGCAAGTATAGGTTATGCTGGAGGGATGATTTTTTATAATGCTTTTTTGCCTGAAATAGCTACTGAAAACAAGTTTGATGCTGTTAGTGCAAAAGGTTTTGCGATGGGATATATTGGAAGTGTTCTTTTGCAGATTTTAAATATTCTGATGACACATGATAAACTATATATGTATTTTGGGTTTGAGAGTACAGCAGAAGGCGCACGTTGGTCTTTTCTTTCAGTAGGTATTTGGTGGATTGTTTTTGCTCAAATTCCGTTTTATTATTTAAAAGATAATCCAAATAAGAGTAAGGAGAAAATAAACTGGCTCAAGAAAGGTTTTGACGAGCTCAAAATGGTATGGAACGAAGCTCAAAAACTTCCTTCTCTAATGAAGTTTCTGATTTCATTTTTCTTCTTCAATATGGGCGTACAGACTGTTATGTTTATGGCGTCACTTTTTGGAGAAAAAGAACTCAAATTAGAAACAGCAAGCCTAATTGCTATTATCCTTATTATTCAAGTCGTAGCGATTTTGGGAGCGTATCTGTTTGCTAAAATTTCCGATAAAAAAGGAAATATTTTTTCACTTTCTATCTTGATAGGGCTTTGGATTCTGATTTGTGGATTGGCATATTTTGTTCAAACAGCAGAGCATTTTTATGGTTTAGCTATTTTGGTAGGTTTAGTGATGGGAGGGATTCAGTCGCTTTCTCGTTCTACTTATTCTAAACTTTTACCAAAAGACACACCAGATACAGCTTCTTATTTTAGCTTTTTCAATGTGGCTGACCGTCTTTCTACCTCTATCGGAATGGGTGTTTTTGCTCTCATTGAAGACTATTCTTCTTCTATGCGAAATGGAATTTTTGCCCTAACTATCTTCTTTATCATTGGTCTGATTGTTCTTTTAAAAATTAATAGAAAGGCGATAAAAATCGATAATTAAAAATAAAGTCAAAAACGCCATTCTATCTGCTGATAAAATGACGTTTCTGACTTTTTTAACTACCATATAATATATGGCTATTCGTTGGCATCTACTTTATAAGTAGTTTCGATGTTACCATCTGCCATAATTTGATACATTCTGCCTTCGGTTTTAGATTGTACCAATTTTCCGTTTTTGTCTTCATATTCTAGGCAAGTAAACTGGTTGTTTTTACCTAATTCACAAACCTGCTTACGTGCTTGCTGATTTCCGTTATTGCCTGCTGTGATGTTATAATGTACATTTTGGTGGTCAATCGGATTTCCATATTCATCAAAAGTAACAATTTTAGCATATTCGTAAATGTTTCCATCTTTGGCATAAAAAACCAAAGCGTGTACTCCTCGTGGTGTTCCGTCTAGTTTACCAATCAAGTACAATTCTGCATTAGGTTCTTCTGGCGTTACAAAAATATGCTCTCCATTCTGATTTACAATATCAAAATACTTATTAAACATCTCCGTGGTTACTTCCATCGGAGTCATTTTTTCTGCACTTTCAATGCGTAAAGGAGCGTCAATTTTACTAACTTTATTGTTTACAAAATAATTGAAATCATAAGACGGACGACCATACGTGTAGAGCATATCGGCTCTTGTATCTAACGCTGGGTCATACACATTGTCTGCATCTACTACTACAACAGCATCTACATTTTTATAAGGGTTTTCATTGCGTTGTGCTTCTGCATTAAATGAAACTCCACAAAATAGAAGGGAAGCAACAGCCATTGATGAAAAAATTGAGGTCTTCATAAAATAAAAAATTAAGATTAAAAAATGATTTACTAATGTATTCAATACAATAATAAACTTGTATAATTCTGATATATAAACCTTTTAAAGGTAGTAATGTTTTACGAAATTCGAATTCTTATAAGATTACTATTCCAATTTTTGATGATTTTGACTACTTTTATTTCGGAATAATTATTGAATTATTTAGAGTACGGAAAAGGCATGCCTTTTCCCTAACATCACTTATTTTACCAATACGTCAAAAATCAAGATACCTTAAATGACCAGCCAAAAATTCCCCAAAATTCTTTTCGAATCTATCTTATTTATACTTTTTATAGGAATTGTATTTCCTGTATTTGCCCAAAACATAACAAGCGCACAAGTTATAGCTAAAGCTGTAGCCGAAGAAAAAGAACGCCTAGACCAAATGAAATGGCAAAAACGAGAAAAATGGGTCAATCAAAAACTTTCTACTTTGGATTTGGAGAAAAAAATAGCACAACTTTTTATGATTGCTGCCTATTCGAACAGAGATGAAAAACATTACAAGGAAATCGATAATTTCATTACAAAATATAAAATTGGTGGACTGATATTTTTTCAAGGTACACCACAAAAACAAGCTGAACTTACAAATCGCTATCAAGCTAAGGCAAATATTCCTCTCTTGATTGCCATGGATGCCGAATGGGGACTAGGAATGCGCCTCAAAAATACGATTAGTTATCCTCGTCAGATGGTTTTGGGAGCGATGAACGATTCGCTGGCTGTCTATGATTTGGGAAAAGAAGTGGCTCGCCAATGTTTGCGTTTGGGAGTGCATGTCAATTTTGCGCCAGTTGTAGATGTAAATAGCAACCCTAAAAACCCAGTTATTGGCACTCGTTCGTTTGGAGAAAATAAATATAGAGTTTCTAAAAATGGAATTGCCTACACGAACGGAATGCAAGACGGAGGAATTATCGCCACAGCCAAACATTTCCCCGGACACGGCGACACCGATTCAGACTCTCATTATACGCTTCCACAACTCAATCACGACAAAAAGCGTCTTTCAGAGCTAGAACTTTATCCCTTCAAACGTCTTTTTGCAGATTCGGTTTTGTCTGTTATGGTAGCACATTTGAATGTTCCTGCTTACGATAGCACAGAAAATATTCCTACCACGCTTTCAAAAAACGTAGTTACAGATTTATTAAAAAATGAACTTGGCTTTGATGGACTGATTTTTACTGATGCAATGAATATGAAAGGCTTGTCTGCCAACTTTACGCCAGATGAGGGTAATGTACAAGCTATTTTAGCTGGAAACGATGTTTTGCTTTATCCTGCCAGTATTCCAAAGGGAATTGCGCTTATTAAAAAAGCAGTCGAAGAAGGTAAAATTTCTGAATCTGAGATTGATGAGCGAGTGCGAAAAGTATTGAGAGCAAAATACTTTGTAGGGTTGTATGATTACAAACCTATTCAACTCAAAGGTTTAGATGCTGATTTAAACAGTCCTAAGGCTAATGTTTTGAATGAAAAACTACATCAAAAAGCTGTTACGATTGTCAGAAATGAAAATAATTTGATTCCTTTTCAAAAATTAGATACGCTTTCTTTTGGTTCGGTGGTAATTAATGAGAAAGAAGGAAATGACTTTCAAATGATGCTTTCAAACTATGCACCTTTTGAACATGTGTCTGTTTCTGCTGTCTCTGCTTCTGCGCTTTCATCTGCAAAAGCAAAATTATCAAACAAAAAAGTGATTGTTGTAGGTGTTTTTGGAGTAAATCAGTATTCGGTTAGTACTACTTTTGGAATTTCAGAAGCTACACGAAAATTTGTAAAAGAGCTTCAAGATGAAGGCAAACACGTTGTGGTTGTAAATTTCGGACATGCTTATAGCTTAGAAAAATTTGAAGACCAAAAGCATTTGGTAGCTGCGTATGTAGATAATAACATTATGCAAAAAGCTGTTCCACAAGTTTTGTTTGGAGCAGTCAAAACACAAGCTCGTGTTCCTGTTTCGGCTGGAGAAAAAATAAAAGAGGGCGATGGATTTACAACAACCTCTTTACAGCGTTTGAGATATTCAGACTATCCAGAAGGAAGTGGCATGAACTCAGAATATATGAATCATAGAATTGATTGGCTCGTAAATGAAGCTATAAAATACAGAGCTACTCCCGGTTGTCAAGTAATTGTAATCAAAGATTCTACTGTTATTTTTCAAAAATCGTATGGACATTTTAAGTATGACAGAAAACAAAAAGTAGAAAACGAATCTATTTATGATTTAGCTTCCCTTACCAAAATCTTGGCGACCGTCCCTGCCATGATGAAACTTGTCGATGAGGAAAAAATCGATTTAGATGTTCCTATTTCTACCTACTTGACAGAATTAGAAGGTTCAGAGAAAGGCGAGATTACGGCTCGTCAGCTTCTGATGCACCGAGGAGGGTATCACGGAAATATGCCAGGGTGGTTTGAGACTTTTTCAAATGAAGAAAATTATTCAAAATATTACAGTAATCGTTGTGATGAAGAATACTGTGAAGAAATAGTACCTAGTTTGTATGCAAAGGCTGGCATAAGAGACAGTATGTGGAACTGGGTAGTAGATTCGCCGATGCGTCCAAAACGTGCAGACGGTTCGTATAGTTATCGTTATAGTGATAGAGGTTTTTATATGCTCAACCAATTAGTAGCTAGAGTTTCGGGTACTTCCTTAGACTATTTAATAGAAAATAGTTTTTATAATTCTCTTGGACTTTCTACAGCAAGTTATCATCCTCTTCGAAAGCATGATTATAACAATATTGTTCCTAGTTCGGTAGATAATTTATTCCGAAAAAATGAAGTACGTGGAACAGTTCATGACTATTCAACAGCCATTTTAGGAGGTGTGAGTGGACACGCAGGTGCATTTGCTAATGCCAACGATGTCGCTATTTTAATGCAGACATTTCTGCAAAAAGGAAATTATGGAGGAGTACAATATTTTGGTGAAAAGGTAGTAGATGAGTTTACTAAGAGACAAGTCAATGGAGGTAGAAGAGGCTTAGGATTTGATAAGTCTGTAAAAGGAAAGAAAATTCCTGCTACGATTTATGCTTCTGAAAATACTTTTGGACACACAGGCTTTACAGGCACAGCAGCATGGGCAGATGCAGACAAAGGAATCGTTTTTGTGTTTTTGGCAAACCGAACCTATCCAGATGAAACCAATAAAATGTTGATTCGAAAAGGAACTCGTACTCGTATGTTGGAGGTGGTTTTTCAGTCGGTTATGGAATAATTTTTCACTAAAAAATACATTATGAAAAAGTATTTTGTTTTAAAATTTAGTGTTTTATCATTGTTTATAATAGCATTTTTTTCTTGTACAAATCAAACAGTAGTTTCAAAAGAAGTTGTTAATATTGATACTACAAAAAATATAGTGCTTGAAAAAAGCGTAGATGCTAATACAGACCAAAAGGGTATTTTTAGTTGGCAGCTTGGTTTGTGTGAGTACAAGGGTACTTATGACACTACAAAATATACAAGAGAGGAGATTCAAAACCTCTTTGCTATTAGTACGATGGTTATAGTTTTACAAACTTCTTGTACTGTTTCTGATTATAAAAAAGTGAATACTTTGAGTATAGTGGATTTAGATAAAGAAAGGAATGATAAAGGTGCATATTTATCTAATGTGGCAACAAAGTTTCCAATGGACTACTTTAGTATACTACGAGGTAAGATGAACCAGCTAGAAATAGAATATCGTTTTAAAAAAAGAGCTATTGAAGCGTATCAAAATCCAAAGGTTTTGGAGCATTCCCCAGTAGATTGCCAAAAATATGCTGATGCTATTATAGCACAAGATGATAGAACTATACAAGTTTGTAGAGAAATGATAGAAGAAAGAGTTAAAAATGGCTCTTATCCAAAGTCATTGTTAGATAACTTTGAGAAAGAAGCTAAAACAGCACAAGCAATAAAATATGCAACCACACAACTCCTAACTTATGGTTGGTGGAATTGTGTAACTCCAGTAATTTATAAAGATGAAAGTGAAAAAAATTATAATAAGTTTAAGTCTATATTTGAAGATATTACAGAAGAATGTGACGAACCTTAGAGGTAGATAAAACAGTAACCAACAGCTTTATTTCTTGGGGTTTTCAAATTCATTATAAGAACTCCATTTTTTTAAGTTTTCCCAATATTTATTTTCAGAAATAGGTAAAAGATAGTCATTAATGTCTAAGTTGGGAAGCTCTTCTACATTTCTATCATAATTGTATCGATGATTTACTTTTCTTGCTCCCACCTTGAAGAAAGTCTCTAAAAGAGCATAGAAAAAATAATAACTGCCTATTGGAGCTTCTAAGTAAAAACACTTTCCTTCATAATAAAAATCCACCAAGTCTAGCCTATAAAAACCTTCTACATAATAACTAAGACCATCATCTTCATAAGGATTTTCCTTGATTTGAAGCTCTAACCCTGTAATATCATAGAAAATTTCACAAATAGACTTTTCATCTGGCAGACCGTTTTCAAAATATATCTTTTCAGTTTGTATTCCCATCTTTAGTAAGTTATATAAAAAAAACTCAAAAATCGTCTCGTTATAACTATTAGCCAAATAGAGACAAAAGAACAGTAAAAAATGTTCCTTTTTCAAAAAAACGAGATTGTAGAAGATAAGAAGATAATTTTTCTCACACTTAACTTTTACAATTATGAAAAAGAGACTTTCAAAAATTTACTTTAAGGCTATATTTTTTCTGTTGTTTGTAGTTGTTTTTTCAGCCTGTTCTAAGCAAAAGCAAGTTTCAAATAACAATGTAGTGGCAGATTCTACAAGTATAGCTATTTCTGATGAAAATGAAATTATAGATGTTCCTCTTACCAATATTTTACCACCACAGGAAATTATAGAGGTAGAAAGTGATATAGAGCTAGACGAAAACGTTGAAGTAAAAATAGAAGATATAGAGATTGAAATGGATTATATTGTAACTGATGTAGAAGCCATAGAAGCTCCAGTAGAAGAAGCACAAGAGGAAGTAGAACAAGTCTTTTGCATTGTAGAAACTCCACGAGTAGAAATCAAAAAATCAAATACAGAGAATTATCAAAAACTGAATGAAAATAAATTCATTGAGCCTAAAAGAGAACCTCTTTCAACTTTTTCTATCGATGTGGATAACGCTTCCTACACAAATGCTCGTCGTTTTATTCAGTCTGGACAGATGCCTCCTGCTAATTCGGTTCGTATTGAAGAGTTTATAAACTATTTTGATTACGACTATCCACAACCTAAAAACGATGACCCTTTTTCCATCAACACAGAAATTTCAGTTGCACCTTGGAATAAAAAACACAAATTGGTTCATATTGGAATACAAGGAAAGGAGTTGGATTACAAAAATCTTTCAGCTTCCAACTTAGTATTTCTGATTGATGCTTCAGGTTCAATGGAAGAGCCTAATAAATTGCCTCTTTTGCGTTCTTCTTTGAAAATGCTTTTGAATGAAATGAATGAAAAAGACCGTATTTCTATAGTGGCGTATGCTGGTGCTGCTGGTTTGGTATTGCCTTCTACTTCTGTAAAGGAAAAGACAAAAATCTTGAATGCTTTAGAAAACGTATCGGCAGGAGGAAGTACGGCAGGTGGTGCAGGAATAGAACTAGCTTACAAGGTTGCACAAGAGAATTTTATTAAGGATGGAAATAATCGTGTTATTTTGTGTACCGACGGAGATTTTAATGTAGGTGTCAGTTCAGCAGATGCACTTGTACAACTCATAGAAAAAAAACGAGACAACGATATTTTCTTAACCATTTGTGGTTTTGGAATGGGAAACTATAAAGACTACCAAATGGAAGAACTTAGCAATGCAGGAAATGGAAATTACTTTTACATCGATAATATTCAGGAAGCCAAAAAAGTATTTGTTAGAGAAATGAGAGCAACTTTATTTACGATTGCAAAAGATGTCAAGATTCAGATTGAATTTAATCCTACAAAAGTAGCTGCCTATCGCCTTATTGGTTATGAAAATAGAATGCTCAAAAAAGAAGACTTTAATGACGATAAAAAGGATGCAGGAGAATTAGGTGCAGGACATACTGTAACAGCTCTTTATGAAATCATTCCAGTAGGAATAGAAAGCGAATTTCTAGCTTCGGTAGATGATTTACGCTATCAAAATAACTCCAAAATAAGTACAAATTATACGACTGTGGCTTCTTCTGATGAACTTTTAAACTTAAAACTACGCTACAAAAAACCAGATGGAAAGAAAAGTAAATTGATTGTAAGTCCACTCAAAGATGAAAATATTGCTTTATCTAAAACGTCAAATAATTTTCGTTTTTCAACTGCTGTGGCAAGTTTTGGAATGCTTTTGAGACATTCAGAATTTAAAGGAAATTCGTCGTATCAGCAAGTGATGGAGCTAGGAGAAAGTGCTAAGGGAAAAGATGAGGAAGGCTACCGAACAGAGTTTTTGAAATTGGTAGAAAGTTGTTTGTTGATGAGTAAGTAAAAATTGTGTTATTCTTCTAAAAAAACAATAAAAATGGCTTTTTTGGTACGCTAAGAAGCTGTTTTTCTGCTATTTGACAATTTCTTTGTAGTTTTGCAGTTAATAATAACACACAGATAGCAGTATTAATTATTTTTTTAGTTAAAATTCCCTTTTTCACTTTGACAGCTCCCTTACAAAAAACATCTCGTTTGTTTATTGCCATTCCCCTACCTCAATTTTTACAAGAAGCATTACAAGAGTGCCAAGAGTGGCTCTCATCTTATCCAGAGATGAAGCCCATAAAACGATGGGTAGAACCTTCAAAAATGCACATTACGCTACATTTTTTGGGAGAAACTGAGCATCAGAAAATTGAATCTATACAAGAGATTGTAAACGAGATAACAAAAGATTTTGAGCTTACCTTAACAATGAAAAACATTGGAACATTTGAAAGAAACAATCTTCCTCATGTGCTTTGGGTAGGAATAGAAAAAACTAAAGAGTTATCAAATCTTTACGAAAAAATAGCATCAGAATTAGAAAAACTAGATGTTCAATTAGAAAATAAAGAAGCGCAAAACTACAACCCACACGTTACACTTGCTTATCTCAAGACAGATGACGAAGCCAAAAAGATTATCAAAAAACGCCTTGAAAAAATAATGGTGGGAGAAATTGGTGTTTGGGAAACATCTCAACTAGAACTTATCAGCAGTACACAAACAAAAGACGGTTCGGTTTATAAGGTAATTGGGTAAGTGTTAGATACTAAAAAGTAGATTTTTCTGTTTTAAGTAGTTAGCTGGTATAATTTTGTTATTTTCAAAAGCTAGTGCAATTTTATAAAAAGTTGAATTTTAACTTTGTCAAGGATCTTTTCGAAGAAAAAAACAGACCTTGACAATAGTTTTTATAAACTAAATTGTACTACTCAACTACTTAGTAGGAAAGTTTGTATCTTTTCATTGCTTCAATCATTATGTTATGAAAAAACTGCTTCATCCTCTGATTCCTTTGTTTCTCTTACTTTTTTTGGGAGGAAAATATATCTATGATGCTTTCTTGACTGAAAAATATGATGAGAAAGAAATTCTACTCTTGGAGCAAACCAAAAAAGATGCAGAAAGGCTTTCAAAGACACTTAAAAATGTAGCTGATAGAAGTAAGTATTTAGTTCATAGCCATATAGAAGAGACAGGCAGTCCAAAACATCTGTTAGTTCATTTAGAGAGAGTTAAAAAGCTAGAGGAAGTTTATGAAAAATATTCTCAGAAAATAAATCAAATTGATTCTCTACAAAAGTTGAGTTTTGATAATGAAGATAGCCAAAAAAAGTATAATCAAAATATTACGATAGAAAATATAGCAGTCCAAAGTATTTTCCAAAACTACATACAAGAAATCAGAAAAACAGATACTTTACTTGCTCAAAAATATAAAGACTATGTTTTTCATGATGATATGACTAATCAAGAAATTGAGAAGAAATATCTTAAAGGAAAGTCAATAGAAGTTTTGATTCACTTGGGCAGAATAAAAGCAGAACTGGCTAGTATTCATTCAGAAGCAACTACTTTACTAGCCGAAGAGTATATTTACTTTCCTCAAACTGATAGAGCCGAGAATAACTTTATTTTGCCTATTTTAAAAGTAAAAAAAGAGATTGCTTATGGAGTTTCAGCAGTAGAAATATCGTCCTTTGATTATCTCACACTGAAAAACACAAGCAACAGGGAAAATTTCAAAACAAACTTCAAGTTTCATATAAACGAAGATGGATTTTTAGTAATAGATGAAGAAAATTTTAATGAAAAAGACCTACGATTAAAGTGGTTTCCAGTAGTAGAATATAAATCTTACTTAGAATATGGAAAAGGGTGGCATAATGAACTTTAATGGAATATACTATACTGTATCTGCCATACTTTGGCTTTTGGTAGTTTTTTTTTATTATCAATTTTATACTTTTCAGCAAAATGAGAAGAAAAGTAGGGAGGATTTGAAGAGTTCAGTAAATAGAATTTATCAATTATATGATACAGCATTTCAGAAATTAGAGGTTTCAGAGAAAAGAAGTAATAATGATGGTATTTCATTAGATTATGATAATCCGAGAGGAAGACAAGTGTTAGATACTATTGCCATTATAGAAAAAGCTATTTATTCGTTGCAATTAGAAAATAGTATAACTTTCAAGAGTATAGAATCGATTGCTCCTAAAGGAAATTTTGGTCGTGAGGAAAGTGAGTTGGATAAACTAGGAGTTATAATAAAGAACGAAAGTATTTATAACCAGTCTGATTTGTACAGATTTTTATATAAAAAGGCTCTGCTGCGTTCTCTGACAGAAGATAGATATAAAATGTACAATAGATTGTGGGAACACGGCGGACTTTTGTTACCATCTTTACAACTCTTTGATAAAAACAAGATAGGCTTGAGTTATGATAGAAGCCTGTACGATATTTTCCACGTTAATCACCAAAAAACGCCCTCTGCTACTTTTGAATTTGAAGTAGTAGTAGAAAAACTAGGCAGAAACCCAAGAACTATCCGTACACTCTACCGAACTACTCCAAAAGAAGGTAAGGATTTAGGAATTTATGACTATGAAAAAATAGAGACGATTGTGGAGAAATAGTCTCTACTTACCACTTACAATCTATCACTAATTTTACTTTCTAATTCATCTACTTTTTTCTTTAAGCCAGCTAAATTTCTAATAACAGCATAATTTTTAAGCTGTTGAGCATGTTCGTTGGCTGGCGAACCTAAAAGATTTCCTCCTTTTTTTGTGTAAGACTTAGAAACACCACTTTGTGCTGCTATAGTTACTCTATCAGCTATTTTGATGTGTCCTACTACGCCAACTTGCCCTGCCAAAATACAGTTTTCTCCCAGTTCGGATGAGCCAGAAACACCACTTTGCGCTGCAATAACCGTATTTTGTCCTATCTGAACATTATGTGCTATCTGAACTAAATTATCAATCTTTACACCTTTTTTGATAAGTGTTGAACCTAAAGTAGCGCAATCAATCGTTGCATTTGCCCCAATGCTTACGTTATCTTCCAAAATAACATTTCCAATTTGAGGAATTGGCTGGTACGAACCATCTTTTTGTGGGGCAAAACCAAAACCATCACTTCCCAAAACTGCTCCCGAATGAATTACGCAGTTCTTACCAATCTGTGTATTGGAATAGATTTTTACACCTGCATAAATGATAGTATCGTCATCAATTTTGCAGTTGTCTCCAATGTATGCGTTGGGATAAATCTTGACGTTATTTCCAATTTTGGTGTTTTCTCCTACATAACTAAATGCTCCCAAATAAACATCTTCGCCCAAGTTGCTTGTATTGGCTTGAAAAGAAGGTTTTTCGATGCCTACTTTTTTCATCTGTGTCATTTGCTGGTAGGCAGCCAAAAGTTTTCCAAACGCAGTATAAGCATCTGGAACACGAATAAGCGTGGTAGAAACAGTTTCTTTTGCCTCAAAGCTCTCACTTACCAAAACGGCTGTCGCCTTTGTCTGATAGATAAAATTTTCGTATTTTGGATTGGCTAAAAATGCAATCGCTCCTTCTGTGCCTTCTTGTATTTTGGCAACCGTATGAATTTTTGCTTCTTTATCTCCCTCTACTTGCCCACCTACCAAATTGGCAATAGCTTGTGTAGTTAGTTCCATTTTTATATGTTATTTCAGACCCTAAGGGTTTTTAAAACTCTTAGGGTCTTTTTAATATTGGTTATATATTTTTCGCTCTCTGCCAATATGTTTCCATTTCGGCTAGAGTCATTTCTTCTAATTTTTTACCATCTTTCTGTGCTTCTGTTTCCAAAAACTCAAAACGACTGATAAATTTTCTATTCGTTTTTTCTAGTGCATTTTCTGGATTGATTCCTAAAAAACGAGCATAATTAATCATAGAAAAAAGCAAGTCCCCAAATTCTTGTTCGGCTTCTTCTTGATTAATTACTTTATGGTTTGTATCGTCTGAAATATCAACATGTTCGAAGAGTTCTTTTTCCTCTTCTTGTACTTTTTGCCATACATCGGTTGCCTTATCCCAATCAAAACCCACTCCACGAGCTTTTTCTTGTATTCTGACAGCTTTTACAAGTGCAGGCATAGACTTTGGCACACCTTCAAAAAGACTTTTTTGTTTCTTTCCCAAACTATCAGAACTGCCTTTTTCTTTAAGTTTTATCCTCTCCCAATTTAGTTTTACTTCTGCTTCTGTTTCAGCAATTATATCACTATAAATATGAGGGTGGCGATGAATGAGTTTTTCACAAACTGAATTTAAAACATCAGTAATATCAAAATGCTCTGTTTCAGAAGCAATCTTAGAGTAAAAAACTAAATGCAGCATCAAATCGCCCAACTCTTTCTTGATTTCCTGCATTCCGTTCGGATTATCTTTTGACAGAATTGCGTCGGAAAGCTCATAGACTTCTTCAATCGTTAGGTAACGGAGCGATTCTAAAGTCTGTTTTTTGTCCCACGGACAGTTTGCTCTAAGGTCGTCCATTACAAAAAGCAAGCGTTGAAATGCCTTTGTAGGTTCGTTTTGGGTATCTTTTACCCTTTCAAGAAGCGTTTGGGAGGTAGTTTTTTGCAAAAGAAATATATAAAAGAATTACAAGTAAAACAGCATGTATTTTATTCGTAATTTTTAATTCGTAATTGATAATTAAACAGTGCAAATTTCCTAAAAAAAAATGGATTGACAAAAGATAGCCAATTATTCATTATCTTTCCGATAGAATCCTGTAAAAGAATCTAAAACACCAAAACAAGATTTGCAAAATACAATTATTAAATAAATATTTGTACCTATACGTAAAATTGGCAATGCACTATACACAAAGTATAGTAAAAATAAAATACTAATCAAATGATAATTACTCGTTAATTATCCACTTTTAACTGTTCATTATTAAATATGGCTGCTGATAATCAAGAACTTAGAGAGAAAATAGAAAGAGTATATTCTGAAATGGGTAAAGTTGTCGTCGGACAGCGTTATATGGTCAATCGCCTTTTGATTGGACTCTTTACACAAGGACACGTACTTTTAGAGGGTGTACCAGGGCTTGCCAAAACTCTTACTGTCAATACACTTGCAAAAGTTTTGGATTTAGGTTTTCAACGTATTCAGTTTACACCTGACCTTTTACCTGCCGACCTTATCGGAACAATGATTTATAACCAAAACAAAGGCGAGTTTGAGGTAAAGAAAGGACCTATTTTTTCAAATATTATTTTGGCAGATGAGATAAACCGTTCTCCTGCCAAAGTACAGGCAGCACTTTTGGAGGCGATGCAAGAACGCCAAGTTACGATTGGAGAAACAACATTTAAGCTAGATAAGCCATTTTTAGTATTGGCAACCCAAAACCCAGTCGACCAAGAGGGAACATATCCGCTTCCAGAAGCACAGGTCGACCGCTTTATGATGAAAGTTTTTATTTCTTATCCAGATAAGGCTTCTGAATTGGAAATTATGCGCCGTATGGCAAATACAAACTATAAAGAAGAAGTAAATCCTATTCTTTCTAGTGATGAGGTGTTTGCCATTCGTGAGGCTATCAACCAAGTCAAAATGAACGAACAACTTGAAGAATATGTAGTAGAGCTTATTTTTGCGACTCGTTTTCCAAGAGATTTTGGCTTAAAAGAAGAGTCTAAGTTTGTTCAGTTTGGTGTTTCGCCTCGTGCTGGTATTGCGCTCAACCGAGCTTCAAAAGCTAGAGCATTTATGGAAGGAAGAGATTACGTAATTCCAGAAGATATCAAAGAAGTGATTTACGATATTTTTGGACATCGTATTATTCTCAACTTTGAAGCAGAAGCCGAAGGCATTACGACAAGAAATATTATTGATGGTATTTTGCAGAAAGTAGCGATTAATAAAGTTTAAATAATTCGTTCATCGAACAATAGATAACTGAAATGTAGCTTGCTCTTTAGAGTGAGCTATTTTTTTTTGATACAATTTTTATCTCATTATTCCAATCGGCATTTTTTATACTACTACTACTTTCTCTCTCTTTAACGAAGTTCTACATCACATTTCAAAATCAAAATCGTCAGTGTACGGCTCATACTTGGAACACCAAGTATTTCATTTCCTCTATTTTCCACTTCGCTTCATAATATTTCCGACAGCTAGTCATAAACTTTCTCTCTCTTACCAAGTCAAATTTTTAGTCTTTCAAGGCTGCAAAAAACATTCATCCTTTACACAGAAATAGGATTTAGAATTATATCCTAACCACATCATTTTATTGATTTAGCATAATATTTTTTCTGAAAATATCGTTAATATTAATCAAATGTTACCAAATTGTTAATATTTTTATTAAATTAGTTCACGAATTATTCAAATACAACGATTTACAATATTTATGGATTCTTCATAAGCTATGAATTTTGCTACTATTTTCTAAATATATACTGCCTTGAAATACTATATAAAGACATATCGATATATCTTAACATACCTACTTTCATTAAATTTTAATATTTTTACAAGAAAAAACTGTTATTTTCTTGTTCTTAATTTGTTCATATTAGTTTTTTTATTCAAAACCTCATCTCTCTGCTGGGCTGCTCCTAACTCCCACAATGAAAAAAAAACGTATTCATATCTCTCTTCATTTTTAGATACACATGATTCCATTACACTAGAGATGAAGGAAAAAGCAATTGATAAGTTTATCAGCTTTAATCAAAGTTTTAATATTCATCCTACTAGCGAAAGCAAAACCTTGAGAAGATTGTTTTTTTCTGTACAAGAGACATTTTTGAAAGAATATTCACTGTATTCTAGCTTCTATCATACATTGGAAAGTGGGAAATACGACTGCTTAACAGCTTCTGTGCTGTATGCTATTTTTTTAGAAGACATAAAGCAAAGAGGAGATTTTGACTATGTTTATCAGATAGTTCAGATGCCTACTCATGTTTTTATAAAAATAACACTTTCTGACAAAAGCGAAATTATTTTTGAGAGTACAGATAGTAAAAAAGGCTTCATCGCTACCCCAAAAGCGATTGATTTTTATGTAAAAGACCAAATAGAAATAGCTTCAAAACAGAGAGAACAAGAATCTGTCTTAAAATTAGATAATACAGTTTTTAACAATTTATTAACATTGGAGCAGGTCTCTCCTCTACTTTATTTTAATCAAGGAGTTTTGTTTTTTAACCAAAGAAAATTTGGAAAATCTATTCAAATGGCTCAAAATGCCCTTTTTTTAGAAAAAAACAAAACATATTATCTTCTAATACAACTTTCTTTACAAGAAATGAAAAAAGAGTGTGAAATAAATAATAGTTTTGTAAAAACAAATTTCAAATACACTCAAATTTCAAAATAAATAATTTAATTTTTGTTTTTTGTATTTCTGTTTAGCTTCTCTATTTTTCTTTCAAAACAAGAGAATGGAAGTATCGATTATTCTTAATTTGTTAATAATACTGAAACGTAAAGATTGAATGCTCTGCCGTACCTTTGTGGAAACTTAAATCAAGACTTCCTAACTGCTTGGTTAGGAGTTACTTAATTTTCTATTTAGCAACCCTTTATTAAATCTTATGATGAAGCATTACATCTTAAGCCTTATCGCTTTCGTATTTGCTTGTTCAGTAGCTACTGGTGCATTTGCCCAAGGTTCTACAACAGCATCTATGAGTGGTGTCGTAAAAGACAAAAACGGAGAAGAACTTCCTGGAGCAACTGTTTTAGCAGTACACACTCCAACAGGTTCACAGTTTGGTGCAGTTACTACACTTAGTGGTAATTATACTATTCTCAATATGAACGTAGGTGGTCCTTACACTATTACTGTACAATATGTAGGTTATCAAGACCAAAAGAAAGAAAATGTATATCTTTCACTAGGACAAAAACTTAGTTTGAATTTTGATCTTGCAGAAGATGTAGAAACTATCGGTGAGGTAGTTATTACTTCAAATGCAGAAATTATTGATGGTGAGCAAACAGGAGCAAAGACTACTGTTTCAGAAGAGCAATTAGAGGTATTACCTACTATTTCTCGTGATTTGGCTGACTTCACTCGTACTACTCCTCAAGCTCGTGTTACTCCAAATGGAGGTATCACTATTGCTGGTCAAAACAACCGTTACAACTCTATTATGATTGATGGAGCTGTTAATAACGACGTTTTTGGTCTTTCAGAAACAGGGACAAACGGTGGACAAGCTGGCATTTCTCCTATTTCATTAGACGCTATTGAACAAGTACAGATTGTTGTAGCTCCTTATGATGTTCGTCAAGGTGGTTTCTCTGGTGGTGGTGTAAATGCTGTTACTCGTAGTGGAACAAATAAAGTAGAAGGTTCAGCTTATTTCCTTTTCCGTAACCAAGCATTAGCAGGAAAGACTCCTACTGATGATGAAGGAGTTGAGCGTACAAAATTAGCCGATTTTACTTCAAGTATTGCAGGCTTCCGTGTTGGAGCTCCTTTGAAAAAAGATAAATTGTTTTTATTTATAAATGGGGAAATTGAACGTCGTGAAACTCCACAACCATTTAACTTTAGTGATTATAGAGGAAACTCATCTCAAGCAGAAATTGAAACTCTTCGTAACACATTAATCTCCAAATATGGGTACGATCCAGGAGATTATTTGGATAATCCAGAAGAAACAAAATCAAATAAGTTTTTTGCTCGTTTGGACTGGAATATAAACAAAGATCATAAACTTACTGCTCGTCATAGTTATACACAAGGAGACTTTTTGAATCGTTCTCGTTCTTCGGGAGGAAGCCTAAACTTTGGTAATAATGGTGTTGGATTCCCAACTGTTACAAACTCTTCAGCTTTAGAACTTAAAAGTCGTTTTGGTGACAACAAGTCTAACAGTTTGATTATTGGTTATACAAGCGTAATTGATGACCGTGACCCTATTGGTGGAGATTTTCCTCGTGTATTCATTGATGATGGTTCTGCAAATATTTTCTTAGGTTCAGAAGCTTTCTCAACAGCAAATAAATTAGAGCAATCTACACTTACGATTACTGATAATTTCAGTATATTTAAAGGTAAGCACACTCTTACTTTTGGTACGCATAATGAATTTTACTCTACTTACAACTTATTTATCCGTCAGAATTATGGAGAGTATCAGTTTGAGTCTGTTAATGATTTCTTGAATGATTCATTAGCTAGTGGATATAGCCGTAGTTATTCTTTAGTGGATAATGTAACAGGTGATGGTTCTGCTGCTGCTGCTGATTTTACTGGCTTCCAATTGGGTTTCTATGCACAAGATGAGTATGCTGCTTCTGAGAAACTTAATCTTACTTTTGGACTTCGTGTTGATATTCCAGTATTCTCTGACCCATCTGTAAATCAAGGATTCAATGACAGTACTCTTGCAAAAGTAAGAGAGTTTTATCCAGACTTAGGAAGCCAAGTTCAATCTGGTAAACTTTGGGATACTCCTATTTTGTTCTCTCCTCGTTTTGGATTCAACTATGATGTAATGGGAGACCGTTCTCTTCAAATTCGTGGTGGTATAGGTATCTTTACAAGCCGTATTCCTTTGGTATGGCCTGGTGGTGCATACAACAACAATGGTCTTACTATTGGTGGTGTGTTTGCTAGTGATGTAGCTTTCCGTCCAGATCCATTCAATCAATATACTGCAACTGACTTAGGTCGTTCGGATAACCTCCCTAGTGGACAAATGGATTTGTTTGTAGATGACTTCAAACTACCACAAGTTGTTCGTGCTTCATTAGCAGTTGATAAATCACTTCCTTGGGGAATGGTAGGTACTTTAGAAGGTATTTATACAAAAACATTGAATAATGTTGTTTACTACAATGTAAATACAAAACCTGCTACCCGTAACTTCTCTGGTGCTGATAATCGTCCTTATTATGACCGTCGTGATGAGGTTGAAGGAGCTTATACTCGTATTATGGTAGGAGATAACACGAATGAAGGTTACTCTTATAATATTACTGCTCAAATCCAAAAACCATTTGAAAATGGCTTTACAGCTAGTCTTGCTTATACTTATGGACGTTCGATGGCTGTAAATGATGGTACTTCTTCTCAAAATTCATCTCAGTGGAGATATGTGCCAAATGTAAGAGGTAAAAATGACTTAGATTTAGGTTATTCTGACTTTGATTTGGGTTCTCGTATTATTGGTACGCTTTCTTATCGTTTAGATTACCTAGATCATGCGGCTACAACTATTTCATTGTTCTACGAAGGACGTTCTGGAGAGCGTTTCTCTTATATCTATGATGGACAGCTTGCAAACGACGATACAGGTTCTGGTTCTACTGAGGCTGACCTTATTTATGTCCCTGCAAACCAAAGTGAGATTGTATTCTCTCCAATTACTCGTACTGTAAATGGTGAGGAAGTAGTTGTTACTCCAGAAGAGCAGTGGCAAGCACTTGATGACTACATTTCAAATGATGATTACCTTGACTCTCGTCGTGGTGATTATGCAGAGCGTAACGGTTCTCGTCTTCCATTTGTAAATACATTAGATTTACGTTTGTTGCAAGAGTTTTACATCAAAACTTCTAACGGAACAAAGCACAATCTTCAATTCTCTCTCGATATTTTCAATTTTACAAACTTGATAAATAAAGACTGGGGACGCAGATATTATATGAGCAGACCATTCCAACTTCTAAGTCTTGATAGAGTAGATTCTTCTAATGGAGAGTTTGTTCCAAACTTTACTTTCGGAAGTATTAATTCTAGTGGAGCTTATGAGACAGTATCAGAGCCTCAAGATATTTTCAATATCGATGATTCAGGAGTTAATAGCTCTCGTTGGCAAATGCAAATCGGTGTTCGTTATACATTCTAATCCGATTTGATAAAAATAAATTTCATTCAAACAAAACCCTTTCAGAATTTTCTGAAAGGGTTTTGTCGTTTTTGATGAAACCTCCTTTTTAGATAAAGCTATTTAGAATCTATATAAAATTCTTTTGATTGCCCAGCTTTTTGATTATATTTCCAATTAATTAGTGATAGAAGATAATTTATCATTTATCGCTTATCATTTATCATTATCAAAATGTGGAAACTCAATACGATTGGTCGGCGTGTGTTGGCTGGTAATTCTATTATTATTATTGTAGCTTTGATTAGTTGCTTACTAAGTTTGGAGAGGCTTACACATAGTCAAAGTATGCTTCGTCATTCTTTTTCTGTGATTACTCCATCAGTTGAGGCTATCAATGATTTGCTTTTATTGGTTACTCGTTCGAAAATGTACATTACCAACTGGATTCATCTTCCTGATAATATAGATGACAAAGAAGATTTAAACTTACTACATAACGAACAGTTCCCAGAAGTAAAAGACCGAATTAGCAAACTTAAAAGAGACTGGCAAAATAAAGAAAATGTCTATCGTGTAGATTCTATTATCATTGCCTTTGATGATATTATTCAAACAGAAAAGGAGGTAATGAATACGCTCAATCGTTCGGAAGATTATAATGACGGCAACAAAAGGGAAAAGGCAATTCGGTTAGTCAATGAAATGATTATCCCAAATAGTAATACACTTATCAAAAACTTAGAGGCATTAGAGGCAAGCAAACTCCAAGAAAAACAAGTTGATGGAGCATTAGTAGAAAGTTCATTGAGTTCGTTGTACGCAATTATTCTCATTTTAGGAGTATTCACAATTGCCATCGGAATAATAGCAAGTATTGTCTCTTTTGGAATTGTCTCAAAACCTATTCAGAAGCTCAATCAAGTGTTAGGAGAACTTGCAAAAGGTTCTATCCCAAGTACCAATTTTGGAATTAGAATAGGAAAACACGAGATTGGACAAATGACACGCTCACTGCAAGAGCTTATTAGAAGTTTAAGAAATACTTCCGAATTTGCTCGTAAGATAGGAAGTGGAAAATATGATAGTGCTTTTGATGTTCTTGGAGAAAATGATATTCTAGGAAATGCACTTTTAGATATGCGAAATAGTTTAGCAAAAGTAGCTGAAGAAGACCGTAGAAGAGCGTGGATAACCGAAGGAATTGCACAGTTTGGAGATATATTGAGGGCAAATTATAAAGATACAGAAGAATTTGCTGCTGCTATTATTCAACGATTAGTAAAATATACAGAGGCAAATCAAGGAGGTGTGTTTATTATCTCTGATACACCAGATAATGAAGGCGAATTTATGTATTTGGCTGCTGCTTATGCGTGGGATAAGCCTAAATATTTAGAGAAAAAAGTACGCAAAGGAGAAGGACTAACAGGACAAGCATGGCAAGAAGGAGAAACTCTTTTCTTATCGTATGTGCCAGAAGATTATGTTCATATTACCTCTGGGTTGGGAAATACAAATCCATCTTCTATTTTGCTTGCTCCTTTGAAATACAATCAGAAACTATATGGTGTTATCGAACTTGCATTTTTCAATCCTCCAGAGGCATATCGTGTAGAGTTTGTAGAAAAAATTGTAGAAAATTTTGCTTCTACATTGTCTTCTGTTCGAACCAATCAGCGAACAAAACTGCTTTTGAGAGAATCACAAGAAATGACAGAACAGATGCGAGCGCAAGAAGAAGAAATGCGTCAGAATGTAGAAGAGCTTCAAGCTACTCAAGAGATGGTAGAGCGCAAGAGTAAGGAGTTGGAAAATCAGCTCAATGCTATCAATCAAGCTGCTGCTATGATAGAGTTAAACCCAAGGGGAATTATTACTCAAATCAATACATTGTATTTAAAAATATCACAGTATTCTCAAGAGGAAATCAAAGACCAGCCTCATACTATCCTACTCAAAGATGGTTATGAGACTTCTAATAGATATATGCAACTTTGGGAAAATCTAACACAAGGAATACCAGTAGAGGGAGAGTTTGAGCGACAAGCAAAAGATAAATCTTCATTTTGGGTAAGGGGAACATATTATCCTGTGATGGATAATTATAAAAATTTGGAACGTGTCATTCATATTGCCACAGATATTACAGAACAAAAGTTACAAGCCATACAATTAGAAGAATCTTTAGCCGAACAAGCAGAAGCTGTTGAACAGATGCGCATGCAAGAGGAAATAATGCAGCAAGCTATGGAAAAAATGCAGAGTGTACAGGAAGAAATAGAAAAAAGAGAGAAGCAGTTAGAAGAGGCACATCAAGAACAACAACAATATATAGAGCAAATGAATGCCCAAGAAGAAATGATGGCAATAAGTATGGAGACAATGAACGAAGCCATAGAAACAATAGAAGAAGAAAAGAAAGAGCTAATGCAAAAACTAGAAACGTGTCAGAAACAAGTAGAAGCATTAGAAAATAAAAAATAAAATAATATTTCCTTTTGGAGACGTATTTGAAACAAACTTAGATATAATATATCTATCTTATAAAAAGTAGTCAGCCAATTTTATGATGAAAATAAAGCAGAGAATAACATGGTTTTTGATAATTCTAATTTCTATTCCTACCCTTGCTTTCTGTCAAGATGATTTACAAGAAAAAACAAAAAAGTTAGAGGATTCTATTCGCTTCATGCTTTACAAAGAACGCCCTTATTTTGAAGTGGTAAACTATGGAGCAAACCGAATACAAATGGAAGATAGCACCTCATTAGACTATTTCTTTGAGGCTTTGTATAAGTTGCAGAATCAGAAAGAAAAACAAGAAAAATCTACGCAAGTCAAGATTCTACATATAGGAGATTCTCATGTTCAAGCCGATTTTTTTACAGGAAAAGTAAGACAGTTATTTCAAGAAGATAAGCGTTTTGGAGATGCTGGGCGTGGTTTTGTCTTTCCTTATTCTGCTGCCAAAACAAATAATCCCTTCGACTATAAAACTCGTTATACAGGTACTTGGACAAGCCAAAAAATGGTGAGTAGCAAACATCAATCTCAGTGGGGAATTTCTGGAATTACTGTCGAAACGACCAGCCCAACATCGACCATTACCATTGAACCCATAGAGTATAATGAACGCAAACCAACAAAAATAGATAAAGTAAAAATTTATTACCCTATCTTGAATGAAGAGCTTTTCGAAGCCGTAATTATTGCTCCTACAAATGAGATAAAATCTCAAAAAATGCATCCAGATGGCTATTTGGAGGTTATTTTTAATGTACCTCAAACCTCTGTTAGTATAGGTTTAGACAAAACTGATGATATACAGACTCATTTCATTTTACAAGGTATTTCTTTTGAAAGCAATGAAGACGGAGTTTTGTATCACGCTGTTGGAATCAACGGAGCTGAAACTAGACATTATTTGCGCTGTGAAGATTTTGAAACTCAACTTAGAAGCATTAAACCTGATTTAGTAGTTATTTCACTAGGTACAAATGATGCTTATCCTGCTAAATTTGATGATGTAGCCTATAAGGGTAATCTTTCCAAAATAATTTCTCAGATTAGAAATATAAATTCAGAGGTATCCATATTGCTTACTTCTCCAAATGATACCTATCGTTATAAAAAATACGCCAACTACAATACTCAAAAAGCTGAAAAACGTTTGCAGGAACTTATGAGAGAAAAGAAAATAGCGTTTTGGAATTTTTATCAGATAATGGGAGGTTTCAAATCAATTACTGAATGGCAAAAAGCTGGCTTAGGGCAATACGATAGAATCCACCTTTCCCAAACAGGATACAATTTACAAGGCGACCTCTTCTATGAAGCTATTGAAGAGCAATATCAAAATTGGTTAGAGAATCAAAGACCTAAATAAAAAAAAATCTGAAAGCTATTTTCATAATTTGAAATTTGTCTGAATGCATATTATTCAAAAGAAGTTTTTACCTTTGTAAATTATTATATAAAATTTATCATACTGTTTTTCTTAGGGTTGTCATTCATTCAATAACTTCTCCTTAATAAATCTGTATCTATTCAAAATATGAAAACCAATCAACATACCATAAAAAAATCTGTTACTATTTCTGGAGTTGGACTGCACACAGGAGTAAAGTCAACTATGACTTTTCTGCCTGCCAAACCAAATCATGGAATAAAATTTTGTAGAATTGATATAGAAGGCAGACCTGTTGTAGATGCAGATGTAGATTTTGTAGTAGATGTTTCAAGAGGGACAACTATTGAAAAAGGAGAGGCAAGAGTAAACACAGTAGAGCATACATTGGCTGCATTAGTTGGCTTAGAGATAGACAATGTATTGATAGAGTTAGATGGCCCTGAACCTCCAATTATGGATGGTAGCTCTTTAGATTTTGTCAATAGACTAAAAGAAGCTGGCTTGGAAGAGCAAAATGTGCCTCGTAATTTCTTTGAAATAGATACGAGTATTCATTATACAGATGCAGATAAAAATATAGAAATTGCAGCTCTTCCATTAGATAATTATCGCTTAACTGTGATGGTAGATTACAACTCTCCTGTGTTGGGAAGCCAGTATGCAGCCTTAAATGATATTTCAGAGTTTGAGAAAGAAATTGCGAGTTGTCGTACATTTTGCTTTTTGCATGAGTTAGAAACTCTCTACAACAATAATCTTATTCAAGGAGGAGACTTTGATAATGCTATCGTGATTGTAGATAGAGTTTTGTCAGATGAAGAAATGGCTCGCCTTGCCAAAATGTTTAATAAAGACAAGATAGAAGTCAAAAAAGAAGGAACTCTAAATAATGTGGAACTTCGTTACAAAAATGAACCTGCAAGGCACAAACTTTTAGATTTGGTGGGTGATTTGGCATTGGTAGGTCGTCCATTGAAAGCACAAATTTTAGCTGCACGCCCAGGGCACGCTGCTAATGTTGCCTTTGCAAAACGCATTAAGAAAAGAATCCAAAAAGCATCTGGTGTTCAGATTCCAAAATACGACCCAAAAATGCCACCTGTTTTGGATATAAATCAGATTTCGAAAGTACTTCCTCATCGTTATCCCTTCTTACTTATCGACAAGGTTATCTATTTGGATGAGACTTCAGTGGTAGGTGTGAAAAATGTAACAATGAATGAGCCATTCTTCCAAGGACATTTTCCAGAAAATCCAGTAATGCCAGGAGTGTTACAAGTAGAAGCAATGGCACAAACAGGAGGGATTTTGGTAATGAATACTGTTCCAGATCCCAATAATTATTGGTCTTACTTTATAGGAATTGATAATTGCCGATTCCGTCAGAAGGTTTTACCAGGTGATACAATCGTTTTTAAGTGTGAACTTGTTGCTCCAATTCGTAGAGGTATTGCCAAAATGAAAGGACAAGCGTATGTAGCTGGAAAGTTAGTTTGTGAAGCAACACTATCTGCTGGTATTGTGAAAAAAGACTGATATTTTGAAAGAATATTTGTTCAAAGTCAAAAAAAACGCATTTGCCCTCAACTGGCAAATGCGTTTTTTGCATATCACTAAATTTTATTCTGTTTAGTTGAATAAAGCTCATTTCTCTATGATATTATGTGCTTCAATACTACAGACAAATAAGCACAATTTGACTTTTTGGTAAATTATTGACAATAAAAGTTATACCAAAATAAAAACTACTTTACCCCAATACTTTTGGTCTGCTCTACGAAACTAACCTTATTTCCTACCTAGGTCAGCCCAACAGGGCAGTACCGACATATTTTTAGGTGTAGTCCAATTTTTGTTTTAGTATTATTTCAAGACATTACCATCTTGGTTAATTTTATGCAACCTTCTATAGTTTTTATTGTCCTTGTGTGTACATAATTTTCTCTCTTCACTTTTAATGATATGATAAAAATGTTTAAGAGGTTGTTAGTGTTATGTCTTTTATTACTGTCAAATTACTGTTTGGCGAACTTTGAGTCTGATACGCTCATCATAAAAGAACATTTAAAGGCTATTACCAAAACGAAGGAATTTCGCAATCAAGAAAATATAGAGCAACTCAATGAAACAGCTAACTATATAAAGAAAGTGTTTTCAAAGTATGCAGATAGTAGTAGCTTTCAAAAATATCTTGTAGGTACAGATACTTACAAAAATGTAATTGCTTCATTTGGGACAGAAAATCAGACAAGAATTATTGTTGGAGCGCACTATGATGTTTGTGGCAATCAAGAAGGTGCAGATGACAATGCTAGTGGAGTAGTTGGACTCTTAGAACTCGCTAGACTTTTGAAAGATAAAAAACTCAAATACAGAATAGACTTGGTAGCCTATTCCTTAGAAGAACCTCCCTATTTTAGAACAGAAAATATGGGAAGTTATGTACATGCAAGCTCTTTAGCATCTCAAAATATTGATGTATATGGCATGATTTCTTTAGAAATGATAGGCTATTTTAAACTAGAAAAGAAATCCCAATCTTATCCTGTTGGTTTATTATCTCTCTTTTATGGAAGTAGAGGAAACTATATTGCCTTTATAAAGAAGTTTGGTGCTGGCAAGTTTAGTAGAAAGTTTTACAGACAATTTAAGGCTTCTCAAACGATAAAAGCAAAGAAATTAGCAGCACCTGTTTTTATTGCTGGAATAGATTATTCAGACCATTTGAATTATTGGAAGTTTGGATTTAGTGCCTTTATGATTACAGATACATCATTCTTCCGAAATCCTAACTATCACGAGCCAACAGATACTTTAGAGACCTTAAATATACAACAAATGAAAAAGGTGATAGATGGGGTATTTATGAGCTTGCTAAAAATTAAATAGACTTTTTTATAAAATTATAAACAAAACACAATAAAATATAATTTCAGTCCATAAATCACGTTATTTTTAGTAAAAAATAGGTTGTTACGATGATTCATCGAAAAAAGTTTTATGTTTTTTGGAACTTTTCTCATTTTTTTGCTTCTTTGCATTACTAATCTTTAGTTAGACACTAATTAAAAATTGTTTTAAGAGTAATTATATATGAGCAATCGGCTATATATATCCTTTTATAAACCATCATAACTTAATGAATCTTTGTTTTTACATATTCATAACTATCTTCCAATACACAAGTAGTTGAATTATAATAGTAGGTTTTGAACCAAAATTATATTATCTAATTGTTTATTTGTCTGACAGAAATTAGCAACAAACACTAATTATATGGCAAAAGTTAAATATTATTACGATACTGAAACGTGTCGTTACGAAAAAGTAAAAGCCTCAAAAACAGATATTGCTTTTAATATTTTAGGACTCTTAGTAGTTTCATCAGTATTAGCTATCGGTTTTGCGACATTTTACACTAAAATGTTCCCTTCAAAGGAAGTGGTTCAGCTAAGAGAAGAAAAACAAGAACTCGTAACAAAATATCAAGTTCTGAATAAAGAAATTAGTCAAGCAACAGATATGTTGGAAATCCTCCAACAAAGAGATAATAAGCTCTACCGTTCGATGTTTGAAATAGAACCAATGCCAATGGAGATGAGAAAAGGAGGTACAGGTGGTTCTGAAAAGTATAAAAGTCTTTTAGACCAAGATTTGGCAAATGAAACACTCATTGTCAGTACACACGAAAAACTGGATAACATAAAAAGACAAATGTATATCCAAACAAAGGAATATGATAAGCTCATGAACCTTGCTCAAAGTAAGAATGACATGATTGCTTCTATCCCAGCTATTCAACCTCTTTCTGGAAAAGACCTCAATCGTTTTGCTTCTGGATTTGGAATGCGTACTCACCCTATTTATAAAGTGCGTAAAATGCATGCAGGTTGTGATTTGACAGCAAGAACAGGAACACCCGTACACGCAACAGGAGACGGCGTAGTAATAAAAGCAGATTGGTCTAGTGGATACGGAAGATTAGTAGAAATTGACCACGGCTATGGCTATGTTACAAGATATGCTCACCTTTCAGCCTTTGACTGTAAGAAAGGACAAAAAATTAAGCGTGGACAACTAATTGGAAAAGTAGGAAGTACAGGACTTTCAGTAGCTCCTCACTTACATTATGAAGTTCGTCATAACGGAACACCTGTCAATCCAATTAATTATTTCTTCAACGACCTTTCTCCAACAGAATATCAACAATTAGTTGAACTTTCTTCTCAAGAAGGACAATCGTTGGGAGGTGGTTCAGACGAAGAAGACCATAACCATGCTGCTCATTAAATATGACAAGATATTGACTAACAATAAAAAAGCACCATAATTTATTATGGTGCTTTTTTATTGCTCATAGTTTGTGTTTTTTTGAGAATCTATTAGCGTAATTTAAAACGCTTACTTTCCTTTACTTGTGTTACAGTATTTTTTATACGAGTAATATCTTCCATAGAAGCACCTGCTGTGAGAATATCCAAATCTGCACTAGAGACGATAACTTCTACATTTTCCAAACGCTGACGCAGTTCTTCATTTTCTTGCATTATCATATCTATTTTTCGTTGCTCTTCTTGGCTCAAACGGCGAGCTACCTCTAGTTTTTTTACCTTATAGTAATAATTTGTTACAATAGCAGTAGTAGCTATTCCAAATGTACTACCAAAGACAATTATCATTTCCATCATGGGTAGTTGAATTAAAGTTGATTTAGTGTTAGTCTAATGTACGAAAAAAAGTCAAATCAAGTTCTATGAAAAAAGTATTTCACTAAAAAAGCTATTTCTTTTCTTAAGAAATAGCTTTTTTGATAATCTTCGAAAATAGATGTTTTATTTCTTACTCCATTCTGCAATGCTTGTTTCTATACTTGCCTTACGAGCAGCATAAAAACCTCCTCCATTTTTAGCACCCATTTCTTGAGCTTTTTTTGCTAATTCAACAGCTTTCTTGTGGTTTCCTTTTTTTGCTTCTACTTGTGCCATTACCCACTGATTGAAAAAGTGGTCATCACGAATTTTTAGAGACATAGTTGCCCATTCGTGAGCTTTCTCAACATCTAAATCGTTTTGTACATAATACTCAGCAGCAGACGCATAATCATACCAAGCTCTGCCATAAATGCCCATTCCTGCTTTTATAGAAGCTACTGCATTTGCCTTTGTATCTGTTGTAACTTTGATAGGAAGTTGTAATTTTTCCCAGTGCATTATTAGATGAGCTTCCGAATCTGATTGTGGTTGAATGCTGAAAGACAAATATTCAAGCATTTCAGCTTTTTTAGGAGTAACTTCTACACGAATAACATCGTCGTCTTCCAAATAAGAAAAAACACCATTTCCTTTAGAATCTTTATTTAAAATAACTGTCCATTTGTTTTCAGTTGGAATAGTAATAAGTGTATAAGAACCAGCTTCTACTTTCTTTCCTTCTACCATAACATCAGTACTGAAAGTAACTTTTGTTGGAGAGTTTGCTCCAGTACGCCACATCTCACCATAAGGAAGAAGTTTTCCCCAAACCTCACGTTCACGAACAGCAGGAGCAGAGTAATCTACTGAAATTTTGGTAACACCAATTACTTGTGATACAGAAGCTGCTGGACTAGGCACAGGCATTTCTACTTGAGCGCATGACTGTTGAATAACTAATAAAAAAAGTGCAATAATAATAGGAACAATGACAAGTGTGTGTAAATGTTTCATATAAAAGAAGGGTATAATGAAAAATAATAAGTAGTTCTGAACTAGGCTCAAACTTATTCAAAATTTACGTAAAAAAAGGCGTTAAAGATGATAGAATAGTCTATTTCTCAAATGATTTAGTTTTTTTTAGGAAAAAGTTGTCTCTTGTCGTCAAACTCTTTTAATTTTGTGCCTTCAAAGGCAAATCAAGAACTTATAAAAATTATACAAAAAGGCATTATGGAATGGTTGGAAGCACTTATTTTGGGGATTTTACAAGGATTAACAGAGTTTTTACCTGTCAGTAGTAGTGGACATTTAGAGCTTGGAAAAGCTCTATTACAAATTAAACCTTCTGACGACCTTCTTTTTTCTATTATTTTACATGCTGCAACTGCACTCAGCACAGTGGTTGTTTTTAGAAAAGAAATTGGTTTTATTTTGAAAGGAATGCTCAAATTTAAGTGGAACGATGAATGGGAGTTTGCTTTAAAAGTTGTAATTTCTATGATTCCAGTGGGCATAGTTGGTATATTTTTTAAAAAATGGGTAGAATCTTTTTTTGAAGGAAATATTCCGTTTGTAGGTGGAATGTTACTCATTACAGGTGTTTTGTTGCTGATTACTCGTTTTAAGCAAGAAAATTTGCTTTCTACAAGTGGACAGAAAACCATCTTAGATGATGAACCTACTCCAAAAGAAGTCCAAAGTCAGACAGCAGCCTTGAATCAAAATATTTCATATTTACAAGCCTTTATTATCGGATTAGCGCAAGCCATAGCTGTTTTACCTGGTATTTCTCGTTCGGGAGCAACGATTGCGACAGCTCTTTTAATAGGTGTGCCTCGTGGGGAAGCTGCTCGTTTTTCATTCCTAATGGTTCTTGCTCCTATTTTTGGTGCAACACTTTTAGAAGTTAAAGACTTTTTAGAGCAAAGCTCGGTAGTTTCTTTAGATGTTTCCTTTCTATCTATTGGATTTATTACAGCCTTTATTGTGGGACTAATTGCTTGTTATTGGATGGTAGAGTTAGTAAAAAAACGCAAACTGATTTATTTTGCTATCTATTGCTTGGTGGTAGGTTTGATTGCACTTTTTGTGTAAACTAAATATTTAGCAAGCTCCATAATGCCATATTTTTCTATACTTTGTACCTATGATTTCTATAATCCAGTAAGTGCTATATTCTGGACACTCTTTATCAGAATATTCATTGATTAGAGCAAATGTTCTATTTCCTAACTTGAATATAGATTTCACAACAGAGTAATAATTATCAGAGCAAACGTTATAATCATATCCTTCTTGTGTTTGGAAATTGATATGTTCTGTTGGTTTCTGACTATTAGATAAAAGCAGTATCTCTAAACTGCTAAAAATACTTTCTTTTGATGTATTTACATTTTTTTGAAATCCATTGTTGAACCGAAATACTAGGTTTCCGTGAGGTATTTTTAGATTATTACCTATCCAAACTCTCTTTATTAAGTTACACCTTAGTTTACTTTCATAAAGTTCAGTAACCATTCCACTAATACTTTTTGGCAGTTCTAAGATTTTTGATGTTTTCTCATTTACTTGCCACATACTTAAGTGATTTTCTTTATCAATAGAACACAATGTATCACCAATTTGAACTTGATAAATATTTTTCTTTCCTATTTTATCCCACCAGTTTGTCCCACTCTGAGAAAAATTGTACACTAAAGCTGTTGAATCATAAAACACACCCTCTCCTACTAATATTTTATCATATCCAAGAGTTTTGAAATTAATTGCTAGGAGAAGCACAAATGAAAATATCAAAATATTTTTTTTCATAATTTCTATCTGAATTTTAAATACTATTTACTGCACCACTTCACGATATTCTCTGACAGCACGAAAAATAGCAGAAGCCAAAATAGCCTGTCCGTATTCGCTATTGAGATATACTTCTTCTCTTGGATTACTCATAAAACCTATCTCAACCAAAACAGCTGGCATTTTTGTGTTTTGCAGTACAAATAAATTATGTCCTCGGCTATTTGTCGTTTGAAGTTTCAGAACTTTTCTTTTGGCACGTTCTGAAAGCTGGCTCATCAGTTTTTTTGCAAATATTTTACTAAACTTTATATCATGATTATGAATATGGACTTGACAGCCGTGAATATTCTTATTGGGGTTGTGATTGGCGTGAATACTGACAAACAAGTCTGCACTAGCTTCATTGGCAATTTCAGTGCGTTTTTCCAAACTTACAAATGTATCGTCTTTTCTTGTATAAATGACTTTTACATTTTCCAATAGGTTCTCTAAATAGCCTCCTAGTTCTAAGGCAACTGGCAAAACAATATCTTTTTCTTGATTAAATTTTTTCAAATCGGAACACTCATTTCCCACATCATAACCTCCATGTCCTGCATCTACTACCACTACAAAAAGAGGTTTTTTGTTTACTTTTTTGACAGAAAAAAAGCTACTACTCACAACAAATAGAAATGATAGACAGATAAAAAAAATAGCCTTTTTCTTTTTGAGGTAATACTGATTCATTTTTCTTTTTTAGGAAAGGTAGTTGCAAAATAGTTTGAAAAGTAAACTAAAGTACAAATTTTTTGCTAATCTTTTTCTTTACCTAAATAACTCAAAATTTTGATGGTTTGCATAGCCTCTTTTACGTCGTGAACACGCAATATTTTTGCTCCGTTTTGTAGCGCAATCGTATTCAAAATAGTAGTTCCATTAAGTGCTTCCGAAACTGGAATATCAAGACGTTTGTAAATCATAGATTTTCTTGAAATTCCTACCAAAATAGGTAAATCTAAATTCTCAAATACAGAGAGGTTTTTAAGTAAAAAATAATTTTGCTCTATGGTCTTGGCAAATCCGAAGCCTAAATCAAGAATAATATCATTTACTCCTAAAGATTTTAATTTTATAATTCTTTCTTGAAAATAGGTCATTATGTCTGCAATGATATTCTCATAGTTTGTGAGTGTTTTCATCGTTTGAGGAGTCCCTCGCATGTGCATCAAAATATAAGGCACTTTCAATGTAGCTACTGTCTCAAACATTTTTTTATCCAAATTTCCTCCTGAAACATCATTTATTAGGTCTGCTCCTGCTTCTACAGCTGCTCTTGCTACTTCCGAACGAAATGTATCGATAGAAATAACCGATTTTGGAAATTCTTTTTTGATAGATTCAATAGTTGGAACAACTCTGTTTATCTCTTCTTCGATAGAAATAGTATCGGCATCTGGGCGAGTAGAGTAGCCTCCAATATCCAAAATTGTAGCTCCTTCTTCTAGCATTTGTGATGCTTTTTGCAAAACGTCTCTATCTGTAGTAGTTCGACTTCCTTCATAGAAAGAATCTGGGGTAGCATTTAAAATTCCCATTACAATCGGTTTATGTAAGGAAATAATTTGATTTTTTAGGCGAAGAGTGGGTAAAATTAGGAGTTGCAAAATTATTTGAAGATTGATGATGTGATACTATATTATAAAGTTGTTTAAGACCTAAAAGCGAGCAAAGCTAATATGATTTTACAATTCTTAATTTGCTTTTTCTCTATTTTGAAACAACTTCTATTTCTTGACATCTACTCTATTCAGAATAACTTAATAGTTTTTTATTTAATATGAACAAAACTTGAAATTGCTTTTACAAATTTTTGGAAACAGACCAAATCCAGTTTAATAAAACAAGTAATATTAAAAAAAGGGCAATGTTTTTTTTTATTACTTGACTTTCAATCCAACAAAATGTACGAAGCAAAGAGTTTTTCTTATATACTATGTCTATGATAATCCATAAAGGAGATATAATTAGCACAATCATTATCAATAATCCTAAAGGATTAGTATATAAAGATTCTATAAATTTTCCTTTAAGTAAGAAAAGAATAGCTCGTGTAGAACCACAAGAAGGACAGGGTAAGTGACTTATATTCTTTATTAGACAAGGCGTAAAGCTACTAATTTGTTGTTTTTGCAGACTAAATGTATAAAAAATCCAAAAGTATCCAATAGTACAAGAAGCAAGTAAAAAACTGTATAACTTGTATTTTGAGGTTGGCACTAATATATTATCTGTTGAAGTTTAGCTGTGTTTTTTTTCCTTGTTGCACTCATAATCAATAAAATGTCTATGAAAGCTCCAACTATAAAACCTCCACAAGTTAGTAATTTAAATGCTCCTAAAATTATATCCCCTATCATAAAACGGTCTATACCAAGCAAACCTCCTCCAAATAAAGCCACAACCAAGACTATCACAGGGTCTTGAAATTGAACACTTTGAACAATGCCCCACTGAGAATCGTCCATTTCCAACAGACGTTCCCGTATTTGAAAAATTTGGTCTTGAGCTAGGAATTTCTTATTTGCCGTAATAAACATATCAACTTTTTGTTCTTGCATCTATTAGCTATATTGGTTTTTATGAAAAATATCTGTTTTAACAGAACGTTTTATTATAACGAGATTATTTCTAATTTGGTTTTTAAAAGCTGATAGGAAAAAATTACAGATATTACTCAATACTTAACTCTTCACAAGCTCTTCTAGCTGCATCTTGTTGTGCATTCTTTTTTGTGTAGCCATTTCCAGTAGATATAGGATTTTCGTCTAATAAAACTTGCGCTACAAACTGACGATTGTTGTTGTCAGATTTGTCTTTTGAAATAGAAAACTGTACGTTCCTATTTTCTTTTTGCGCCCATTCTATGAGTTTGGATTTGTAGTTTTTATCTGTCTCAATAATGGTTTGCAAATCAAGATGAGTCAGTAAGATTCTGTTTACAATAAATTTTTGACAAAAATGAAAACCTTTGTCTAAATAAACAGCTCCAATAAATGCCTCAATCGCATCTCCATACAGTGATTTGTGAGAAAAAGCATTTCTACGTTTGGTATCTACTTCTACAAGCTCATCTAATCCTAATTTTTTGGAAAGCTCTCCTAATGATGCTCTACTGACTATCCTAGAGCGAATATCCGTCAAAAAACCTTCATTTTTATAAGGGTAACGCTTAAATAAAAAATGAGCAACAATACTTCCTAATACAGCATCTCCTAAATACTCTAAGCGTTCGTTACTTTCTTTGAAGCCATCTTTATTTTCCTTTGCAACAGAGGTATGTTGCATGGCAAGTTTGTAAATAGCAAGATTGGTAGGCGATGTTCCTATAATGCGTGTAATGGCATTATAGAGCCTTTTATCTGATTCATTAAGTGTAAATTTGCTAACTTTTGTAGCTATCTTACCAATCCAACTCATATTTCAATAGTAGAAACCTGTAAAACAAAGGGTAAAGGTGTCTTACAGGTTTATTATATCTTATTATTCATTTGTATAACGACGCATTATAATTGAGGCATTATGCCCTCCAAAGCCAAATGTATTACTCAAAACCACGTTGATTTCTCTTTTTTGAGCTTTGTTGAGGGTAAGATTTAGCTTTTGGTCTATTTCTTCGTCAGGTGTTTCGAAGTTGATAGTAGGAGGAACAACTTGTCTTTCTAGTGCCATTATACAAGCTAGTGCTTCTATTGCTCCTGCTGCTCCTAATAAGTGTCCTGTCATAGATTTAGTAGAACTAATATTCATATTGTAGGCATGGTCTCCAAAAACAGTTGTTATAGCCTTTAATTCTTGTGGGTCGCCAAGAGGTGTCGAAGTTCCATGAACATTTACGTAATCTATTTCTGAAGGGTCTATTTCAGCATCTGAAAGAGCATTTTTCATTACATTGGCTGCGCCTAATCCTTCTGGGTGGGGAGCTGTCATGTGGTGTGCATCTGCCGACATTCCACCACCAATAATTTCTCCATAAATTTTTGCTCCTCTAGCTTTTGCGTGTTCTAGTTCTTCCAAAACGAGTGAAACTCCACCCTCTCCCATTACAAAACCATCACGAGTCTTGTCAAATGGTCTTGAGGCTGTTTTTGGAGAATCATTTCTTTCAGAAAGAGCTTTCATAGCATTAAAACCACCTACACCAGCTTCTATGATGGCAGCTTCACTTCCTCCAGATACAATTACATCTGCTTTTCCTAAACGGATATAGTTGAAAGAATCTATTATAGCATTAGTAGAAGAAGCACAAGCAGAAACAGTTACAAAATTTGGTCCTCTCAAACCATATTTGATAGAAATATGTCCTGAAACAATATCTACAATCATTTTAGGAATAAAGAAAGGATTGAAGCGAGGAACGCCAGTGCCTTTACTATATCCTGTTACTTCTTCTTGGAAGGTATGTATTCCACCAATTCCAGACCCCCAAATTACACCAGCACGGTCAGCATCTACATTTTTTCCTACCTCTAAGCCAGAGTTCTCCATAGCTTGTGTAGCTGCTGCCATCCCAAACTGAGCAAACAAGTCTAAACGGCGAGCTTCTTTTCTATCCATGTATTTGGTAATGTCAAAGTCTTTGACCTCACAAGCAAATTTGGTTTTGAAGTGGGTAGTGTCGAAATGAGTAATCATATCGCAGCCACTTGTTCCAGCCTCTAGTGCGTCCCAAAATGTCTTGACATCGTTTCCTAGTGGTGTGATAGCTCCTAATCCTGTAATTACGACTCGTTTCAGTTGCATAATATATAGTTGGGGTAGAATGTGTGGTAAATATTAAACTTTTAAGACTTCCAAAAGCCTCATAAGTTTGGTATAAGATAATTAACTTCAAAGATAAGCATTTGTAAAAAAACAAACCTACCGAGTAAGGCAAATTTACTCAGTAGGTCTGCAAAATTTTAAAAGTCGGATAAAAAATATTTTTATTGACTCTAAAAAATCTTTTAAAAAAGCAGTTTCGGTATGTCTTTATTAGATTAAGAATCTCAGAGCATACCTAAAACAAGTAAATTGCTTATGCTTTTGCTGAATGCTCTTCCAAATATTTGATAGCCTGTCCAACAGTAGAGATATGCTCTGCTTGGTCATCTGGAATAGAAACATTAAATTCTTTTTCAAATTCCATGATAAGTTCTACTGTATCAAGAGAATCTGCTCCTAAATCGTTTGTGAAACTTGCCTCTGGAGTAACTTCTGAAGGCTCAACTGCTAACTTCTCAACGATAATGTTTTGTACACGTTCTGAAATATCTGCCATGATGTTTTTGTCTTATTTGGTTGTGTAATGAATAAACTGAATGCAAAGAAAAAGATTTATCTGAATAAAATCAAATTGTAGCAAAAACTTTAAGAGAAAGTTGAAGATTGTACCTACCTTATTCTTCTAATCTACTTCTCCTAGCTCAATTTCTCCTACTTTAAAACCTAATTTTTGTGTAGCTATTTTCTTGATTTTCAACTTCCATTCTTTCCATTCTGCATCTGTCATTCGTCCCTCAAATAAAAGTCCACTAGGTTCTACAGAAGCCCAAATGTGCTTTTGTTGTTCATCAGTATTAAACCAATAAGGAATACTATCATTTTCATCACTCTTGACAAAACCTACCCATCCTTCCATAGATTCATAAATTTTAGGAATAGTATTTTCCCAAACCCCATTTGGTAAATCGTATCGAATATTCAAAGTCATTGATTGTCGTTCCATAATTTTTGCTCTTGTTAAATATGATTCTATTTAATACTGAACTACTTTTTCATCTCTAACGTTCAAACTCAATGATTTGTAAATCTTAACTCATAATTTGTATGCACTATCTTTTCATAGACCAAAACTCTCAAATGATTTCGGCATGGAACAAATATTTTTCAGATGTAGAAAACATAACCATTCTCAAGGGTGACATCACAACCGTACACGTAGATGCGATTGTTAGTCCTGCTAATTCATTTGGTTTTATGGATGGAGGAGTAGATAATGCAATTTCGTTACGCTTAGGATGGAGTTTACAGTTTGAATTACAAAAGAAAATAAAAGAACTACCCGAAGGCGAACTCTTAGTTGGAAAATCGTTGATTTTGGAAACTGGAGATGAGTTTATTCCTTATCTTATTTCTAGCCCTACGATGCGTGTTCCGATGAGTTTTAATATTGCTACGTCTGTAAATGCCTATTTGGCAATGAAATCAACACTTATTGCAGCAAGAAATCATCCCAAGATAGAGTATGTTTCAATAACAGGTTTTTGTACAGGAGTGGGGAGAATGCCCTTTGAAATGGCAGCACATCAAATGTACCAAGCCTACAAAGAAATAGAATTAGGAAATAAAATGGATTTCAAAACCTTTGGAGATGCTCAAAAATATCAACTTGAAATAAATCCTAACACAATGATATTTGATTTTTAAATAGAAGGAGTAGATATTTTTATTAGTCGTTCTTTAGACTTACAATCTTCATATCAGATTTAGGATTGTAAATCCAACTTTAATATACTGTATTTTAGAAATTCCTATTCTAATGCTGACTTTCTAAATAAAAAGCTGTAATTTTGCGCCATTGATTTTTAATCACAAAAAATATTTCTCATATAAAACCGAAAAAACAACATTATTATGGCAACTAATCGCACTTTCACAATGATTAAGCCTGACGCTTTTGGCGCAAACAACACAGGCAATATTTTGGCAATGATTGAAGAGGCTGGCTTCCGTTTGGTAGCTGCAAAAGTTACTCGTCTTTCAAAAGAGCGTGCAGGACAGTTTTATGCTGTACACAAAGAGCGTCCTTTCTACAATGACCTTTGTGAGTACATGTCTTCTGGAAATATCTTGGCTGCTATCTTAGAAAAAGATAATGCTGTTGCAGATTTCCGTACTCTTATTGGAGCTACTAACCCAAAAGAAGCAGCAGAAGGAACAGTTCGTGCAAAATATGGTGAGTCTATCGAAGCAAATGCTGTTCACGGTTCAGACTCTGACGAGAATGCACAAATTGAAGGAAACTTCTTTTTCTCTAACTTAGAGCAATTTTAATCAAAGTTCATTTTGATTTCATTAAAAAAACCATTTCAAATACCAATGTTTGAAATGGTTTTTTGTTAGATTTATTTTTTTAAATATAGTTCTTGTTCAAACCTATATTTATTTCCATCTTCAGTATATTCATTTATAGAAAGAACACGTATTTCTTTATCAGTAAGATGTTTTATATATAAAGTATCTACAAAAGGATTTCCTTTTGTACCTATAAGCAACTTTGTATCATTATCTGTCAGTTTCCAAGTTCCATCCTCTGCTAAATCAGGCAGACTAGAGGTTGGAAAAAAATCATCATAAATTCCATTAGATTTATATTCTCTTGTTGCTTCTATAAAATTTACTGTTTGAGTTTCCACGAAATTATTATTTTTATATTGGGTAGAAGTAATAGTTATATATTTCCATTTTCCAATAAGTTTATCTCTATTAGAGAGTTCATCTTCTTTTTTACAAGAGCTTAAAAATAAAGAGAAGGTAAATAAAACAAGCAATAAAAAAGATAATTGTCTCATATTTTACAAGATAAATTTAAGTGTGATAATAAAGTTTTGAGGTAAGACGCAATGTGTTTTATATCTGTTGCAAATAGAAGTTTGAAACCATTAAATAGCCCATTTTATTTTGTAATTTTGGCTTTCATTAAAAACAGTATTCAACACAATCTTTATTTCTTTTAATTTATGCTCTATTTAGATAACTATTCTTTTGCAGACAAAACGGCTTTGGTTCGTGTAGATTTTAATGTTCCTTTAAAGGAAAATAATGGCAGTTTTGAAATAACGGACGATACACGTTTGAAGGCAGCTTTACCAACACTTAAAAAAATTCTTAGTGATGGAGGAAAAATCGTTTTGATGTCGCACTTAGGCAGACCAAAGAATGAAGGAGAATATGAGCAAGAAGGCAAAGGAGAAAATAAATTTTCTCTTAGACATATTGTAGGCTATTTAAAAGAACATCTCAATACAGAAGTAAAATTTGTAGAAGATGCTGGCAGCAATGAGGCAGTAGAAGCATCTAAAGAGCTAGAAAAAGGAGAAGTTCTTTTACTAGAGAATGTGCGTTTTTACAAGGCAGAAACTAAAACAAACCAAGAAAATCACACAGATTTTGCTAAAAAACTAGCTCGTTTGGGAGATGTATATGTGAATGATGCTTTCGGAACAGCACATAGAAAACACGCCTCTACGGCAACAGTAGCCGATTTTTTTGATAAAGAAAATCGTGTTTGTGGTTATGTAATGCAAAAAGAGTTGGAGAATGCTCAAAAAGTATTAGGAAACCCAGAGCGTCCGTTTGTTGCTATTATGGGAGGAGCAAAAATTTCTGATAAAATAATGGTTATTGAAAAACTATTAGACAAAGTAGATTCTCTCATTATTGGAGGAGGAATGGCTTATACTTTCTTCAAGGCAGAAGGAGGAAATATTGGAAGCTCTTTGGTAGAGGAAGATAAACTCAGCCTTGCTAGTGAACTGTTGAAAAAGGCAGAAGCAAAAAATGTCAAAATTCATTTGCCTAAAGATTCTATTGCAGCAGATAAATTTGATAACAATGCCACGACAAAAGAAGTAAATAACAAAGAAATTCCAGATGGTTTTATGGGCTTGGATATTGGAAAAGAAGCTCAAGAAGAATTTTCCAATGTCTTGAAAAATGCCAAAACCATTATGTGGAACGGACCAATGGGAGTTTTTGAGATGTCAAATTTTGCTAAAGGAACTCAAAAAATTGGAGAAGTGGTAGTGGAAGCTACTCAAAATGGAGCATATTCTCTCATTGGTGGTGGAGACTCGGCAGCAGCCATCAACCAAATGAATGCAGGAGATAAAGTATCTTATGTTTCAACAGGTGGTGGTGCATTATTAGAATATTTGGAAGGAAAAGAGCTTCCGGGAGTAGTAGCTTTGGAGAAATAGAACTTTCTTTTTTTTATAAAACCCTAGTATTTATCTCTATCCTAAGAAAATACTAGGGTTTTTCTATTTGTTAATTTTTCGTTTGACTTGAGTTTTCATTATATTTAGATAAACCATTATCACACACACAAAATACAATACAGCTATGATGACAATGCAACAATGGCTTGATAAATACGGAGAAAGCCATCAGAATAAGACAAATAAAATTATTCATTGGATTTGCGTTCCTACTATTTTCTTTAGCGTTTTAGGATTGCTTTGGAGTATCCCACATGGGTTTTTGACTAATTTATTCCCTTTTATGGGCAATTTTGCCAATTTCGCTACCATTTTTTGTATTGCCTGTTCTATTTTTTATTTACGGCTCTCCTTTCCTATTTTTTTAGGAATGATTACAATAGCTATTGTTTATCTTAGCATTTGCCATTGGATTGATACAAATCTTTCTGTACCACTTTGGGCTATTGCTACAACTATTTTTGTGGTAGCTTGGATAGGACAATTTATCGGACATAAAATTGAAGGAGAAAAGCCTTCTTTTATAGATGATTTGAAATTCCTTTTGATTGGCCCTGCGTGGTTGCTATCTTTCGTGTACAGCAGTTTAGGAGTGAAATATTAATTATAGAACTGAAAGTCAGCGAAGCTAATTACGAATTTTATTTTTTCATAAACACAAAATTTGAAAAATATTTTAGAGCAACACCTTCAAAATCAGATAAATAAGCGTAAAGAAGAAAATAATTTGCGTTTTTTAGCCTCATCAAACCCAAATAACATTGATTTTTTTTCAAATGATTATTTGGGTTTGGCTCGTAATGAAGAATTACAACAGCAAATTTTAGAGGAGTATAAAATACAAGCTCATCGCTTCAATACTTGTCGTATTGGCTCAACAGGTTCTCGTCTTTTATCTGGACACAATGAATACTTTGAGGAATTAGAAGCAGAACTAGCTCATTTTTTTAAGGCTGAAAAGGCTCTTTTCTTTGGTTCTGGTTATCATGCAAATGTTGCACTTTTATCTTCTATCTTGACACGAAATGATATTATTTTGTATGACAGTTTGGTTCACGCATCCTTAAAAGAAGGATACAGACTCAGTCCAGCCAAACATTTTTCATTCAAGCACAATGATGTAGGAGATTTAGAAAAGAAAATTATCAGAGTAAAAAATAGTAATGAACATCAGAATATTTTGGTAGTTGTGGAATCTATTTATTCAATGGATGGAGATATTGCTCCTCTTCAAAAATTAGTCGAAGTTTGTGAAAAATACGATGCAAATTTAGTAGTTGATGAAGCTCATAGCACAGGCATTTTTGGAGAAAATGGAAATGGACTTGTAACAGAGTTAGGCTTAGAAAAACAAATTTTTGCACGAATACATACGTTTGGAAAAGCATTTGGAGTGCAAGGAGCAGCTATTTTAGGAAGTGAAACTCTTATAAATTATCTTATCAATTTTTCTTTACCCTTTATTTACACTACTGCGCCACCACTTTTTCAATTAGTTTCAGTAAAAAAGGCAATGGGTTTTCTAAAAATTCATCAAAAGGAATTAGTTGAAAAACTAAATGAAAATATAAAATTATTTGTATTTCAAAGTGAAAGTGGTTCAATAACGCCAATTCAGATTATTCCCATAGCAGGAAATGAAAACTGTCAAAAGGCAGCTCTACAATTACAAAAAGAAGGGTTTGAAGTGCGTGCTATAAAATCGCCAACAGTTAGGAAAGGAGACGAACGCCTACGGATTTGTTTACATAGTTTTAATACAGAAAGTGAGATTTTGAGCTTTTTGGAGACTTTAAATCAAGCTGAAAAAAAACTCCTCCAAAATTCAAAAGAACTTTAGAGGAGTTGATTTTTATATAATTGAAGTTAGATTATTTCTTATCAGAATCTACTTCTTCGTAATCTACGTCTGTTACGTCTTCTGCATTGGCGCTAGATGGCTCTTGAGAAGCGTCAGTTTGCTGACCTGCTGCTCCACCCATTGGGTCTTGAGGATTTCCTCCAGCATTTGCATACATTTCTTGAGAGGCTGCACTCCAAGCTCCTTCCAACGTTTCTAAAGCAGTTTTAATTTTAGCTACATCTTTCTCTGCGTGAGAAGTACGTAGGTCTTTCAATGCTGCTTCGATAGCTGTTTTGTTTGCTTCAGAGAGCTTATCGCCATACTCTTTAAGTTGTTTCTCCGTTTGGAAAACCATTGCATCAGCTTTATTTATAGTATCGATGTTTTCTTTTGCTTCTTGGTCAGCAGCAGCATTTGCCTCTGCTTCTTGACGCATCTTTTCGATTTCTGCATCTGTAAGACCAGAAGAAGCCTCAATACGGATTTTTTGCTCTTTTCCAGAAGCCATATCTTTCGCAGATACGTTTAAGATACCGTTTGCATCAATATCAAAAGTAACTTCTACTTGTGGAATACCACGAGGTGCTGGTGGAATACCATCTAGGTGGAAACGACCAATCGTTTTGTTGTCTTTCGCCATTGCACGCTCTCCTTGCAATACATGGATTTCTACAGACGGCTGATTGTCTGCTGCTGTAGAGAACACTTGTGATTTGCGAGTAGGAATAGTAGTGTTAGACTCAATAAGTTTTGTCATTACGCCACCCATTGTCTCAATTCCTAGAGAAAGAGGAGTTACGTCTAAAAGAAGAACGTCTTTTACTTCTCCTGTCAAAACACCACCTTGAATAGCTGCACCAGTTGCAACAACTTCATCAGGGTTTACGCCTTTAGATGGCTTTTTACCAAAGAATTTCTCTACTTCTTCTTGAATCTTAGGAATGCGAGTAGAACCACCTACCAAGATTACATCATCAATTTCAGAAGCCGAAATACCAGCATCTTTCAATGCTTCTTTACAAGGCTCTAATGTTCTTTTTACTAAATCATCTGTAAGTTGCTCAAATTTAGCTCTTGAAAGTGTTGTAACCAAGTGTTTTGGTACACCATCAATCGGCATGATATAAGGCAAGTTGATTTCTGTTTGAGTAGAACTAGAAAGCTCAATCTTTGCTCTTTCTGCTGCTTCTTTCAAACGTTGCAATGCCATTGGGTCTTTACGCAAATCTACGTTGTAATCGCTTTGGAATTGGTCTGCTAACCATCCAATGATTACTTGGTCAAAGTCATCACCTCCGAGGTGAGTGTCTCCGTTAGTTGATTTTACTTCAAAAACGCCGTCTCCTAATTCAAGGATAGAAATATCAAATGTACCACCACCCAAGTCAAAGACAGCAACTTTCATATCTTTGTCTTTCTTGTCTAAGCCGTAAGCTAGTGCTGCTGCTGTTGGTTCGTTGATAATACGACGAACTTTCAAACCTGCAATCTCTCCTGCTTCTTTTGTTGCCTGACGCTGTGCATCGTTGAAGTAAGCAGGAACTGTAATTACTGCTTCTGAAACCGTCGTGCCTAAATAATCTTCTGCTGTTGCCTTCATTTTTTGAAGAATCATCGCTGAAATTTCTTGTGGTGTGTACTCACGGTCGTCTATCTTTACACGAGGTGTGTTGTTTGCTCCTTTTACCACTTTGTAGGCTACATACTTCATTTCTTTTTCTGTCTCACTGAAGCTATCTCCCATAAAACGCTTGATAGAAGCAATCGTTTTTTCTGGGTTTGTAATAGCTTGACGTTTTGCAGGGTCACCTACTTTACGCTCACCATTATCTAAGAATGCTACGATTGAAGGAGTAGTACGCTTTCCTTCGCTATTTGTGATTACTACTGGCTCGTTGCCTTCCATTACAGCGACACACGAGTTGGTTGTTCCTAAGTCAATACCAATAATTTTTCCCATATCTATTGTTTTGTTAAGTCTGTATTTTGATGTATAAATACAATCAAAATCAATTTCTAATTAGTGATTTAAGTATATATTTGAAAAATGGAGTGATTTTCCTATTTAATTGAAACACAAGTTTTTAGAAAGAGTTTAGAAGAATTTTATAAAATCTGCTTCAAAGATGCTTTCTTTTTTTTGTGTTTGACAGATATTTTACAATAGATATACCAACCTCAAAAACTTGGGATTTTAGAAAAAATAATGACAAAACGGCAGACTAGATAGAAAAACTCAAAATTATATTTCTAAAAATCAGACAGTTAGGCTATTTGTGAGTTTGTATAATGACAGAGTTTTAATCTCATATAGATTTTATTCGTATAGTATAATAGTTCACATTGATTGAGCAAGATTTTTCTTGATAACTGAATGCTCGTATATTGTGTAGATAAAAAACTAAATGAAATTAGAATGGAAATTCATAAAACTACCAAAAAAATAAAGACAGAAAAAAAAACTACTAGAGATAAAAAAAGCAAGTTAAAAAAGCAAAGTAGAACAAGAAATACTTTAAGTGTGCTTTGGCTTAGTGTTTTAATAATCTATTTAATCTGCCTACTTTTTATACCTAAAGAAATAGCTTATCCAGCTAATCGAAATGATTTGGCTTTACTACTGCCTGTAGTTACTATTACTTTTTGGCTGGTATTTGGAACAACAAAATCATTTGGATCAACGAATGGAGAAGCTTTAGGTTATGCTATTTTTTCAATAGGTATTTCTTTGATGTTACCTGCTATTCTTCATGATTACCGAGAAGAAAAAGAGTTATCATTATATGGAAAAGTGGATAAATGTATTGTTATCGCTAGGAAAACAGAAGTAGAAGATAAAAACGCATGGCTAATAAAGTGTAGCTACGCTGCAAATGGAGAAGAGTTTGTTACTTATTTTCACAATGAAAAAAACAAAAAATATAAAGTTGGAGACACACTTGAAATCACTTATAGTAAGGATTTTCCAAATATGTATAGAATAAATTTTGAATAACGCTTTTTATTTTAATGTACTTTTTCTCACTCTCATCACATTTTCGTACTTTGCTATACTATTTTCAAATCAAATTAAATCTAGAATGGAAACAAATTTAAAATCCAATAAAGAAAGACCGACTGTAAAGGGTTCGGAGGCTTTTCCTAATTATACGCTTCCCTGCAAAGTTTTTGAAGGCATAGATGTAAAGAATCTTAGTGATGAAGAGTTTAATGAAATTAGAAAGGCTGTTCCAGAAAATGGAGTTATTCTCATCAAAGACCAACATCTCACTTTAGATGAGCTAGTCGCTTGGACAAAACGTTTTGGTGAGCCTGTAGAGCTTCCAGACGGACTTCGTTTTAATAACTTCCACAAAGAATATCCAGAAGTTACACGTATTTCGAATATTTTACCTAATGGAGAGCTTTTACAAAACTATTCAGGGGCAGAATATTGGCACAGCGATGGCGATTTTTGGCAAGCTCCAAAAAATTATGTCTTTAGCTGTTTGTATGCTGAAAAAGTGCCACCACAGGGAGGAGAAACAGGTTTTGCTGATATACGACTTGCTTACGACGGACTTAGCCAAGAGCTAAAAGACAAGATAAAAGACCTTCGTGTGTGGGTGTCTCCGAAAAATATTCCAGATTTTGAAGGCGCAAAAGAATCTGAACTTCCACCAGATGCGTATCACAATATTGCTTATCTGCATCCAGAAACAAAGAAAACAGGAGTTTATTTTGGCTGTACGGCTTCTGACATAGAAGGAATGAGTAGAGAAGAAGGACAAAAACTTTTGAAAGAATTAATGGCAGAAGTGGAACAAGGACAGTATGTGTATGCTCACAAGTGGAGTCCGAACGACCTTTTGATGTGGGACAACACTTCTACAATGCACCGTAGTTTGGGAGGTTATGGAAACTACCCAAGGCTGATGTATCGCACACAGGCGTATGCTAAATAAGAAGTAGGTCAAAAGGCTTGCCTTTAGCAAAAATTTAGAAAGGTAGATTTCAGAATATAAAATTCTTAAAATCTACCTTTTATTTTTTGTACTTAGTTCTATAAATCTGCAACTAAAAAATCTAAATTAGTTTCTAATAATGACTTTCTACAATTTCTTGTAATGGACTATCTTTTTTAATTAAGTCTTTGACTTTTGAATAAGGAATAAAAATTTCAAAAGCTCCCATAGAGTGTGCTGCAATTTCTTCTTCATTGAAACGGAATGTAATCCCTCCCTTGCTAAGCGCATAGTTTTTATTTAATGTAAATGTATTGCCTTTAAAATTGATACCTTCTTTAGAAAAATCTTTGATGTCTTTGAAGCCATAATTGCTACGAAAAATCTCTTCTGCGACTTTTGTGAGTTTAGGCATAAAATCTTTTTCAAAAAGTTCTTCTAACTTAACAATTTCACCTGTGCCCAAATCAAAGTTTACAAAATTTATTCTCTCACTGGCATGTGCACCTCCTTCAAAAACGCTTTCTACAAATTCTAAAACTATGATATTGTGGTTGTTATAATCTAAAATAATTTGATGATGATTGTCCCACATTGGTAAAGGCATTCCGTCTTTTTGTGCTTGTTCGCTTGCTTTTTTGTAACGGCTTACAAAGTCATCTAAAAATTCGCTGTGGTCGCCAAACTGCTTTTTATCACTCTTTGGATGTTCGTAATTCAAAATATGGCTATTGATATATTCGTTAATCTTTTCTGCTGTAGCTTTATGTTTTTCTTCTCCCATTACCACATAAACCAAATCTACAGTAGCTGTGCCACTATAACTTCTGCCCTCATGAACTACCCAAAAGCTAGATGATTTTTCTGGATAATTTTCTTTTACAGTAAAGGTATTGTATTCTTCGCCGTCGAAGGAATGCCAAGTTCCAGCAATTTCTGTTGGAGACATAAACTTTCCATCAAAAAAGCCAACAATATTGGCTTCGCCCTCTTCCGTAATTCCTTCAATTTCTTCTAATGAGATACGCCCTGTTTCAGAAATTGTTCCTCTAATAGTTCCTTTTTCTTCTTTATCTAAAAAATAGAAGTGTCCTTCTAAGGTAGAGCCAAAGCGCATCAAGTCAAATTCTATGCGCTGTTCTCCAAGGTTGCCATCTAGTTTTTTATAAAAATACTTGGCAATCTTTACAGGTGTTTTTTCCTCTTTCTTTACATTTTGAGAATTGCTCTGCCCAAAACTTACAAGAGGAAAAGCACATAATAAGGCAATGAGTAAAAGATAAGTAGTTTTGTTTAACTGCATCATGAAGTGGTTTTTAAGTATAAAATGATAATTAGTAATAATTTGGATAAAATAAGTATTGGATTTCTATGTACAAATATAGAAAAATTAACAATCTACTGACCAAAAACGGTTTTGGAATGTTATAAACTAATAACGCTACTGTTTTTCAGTACATTGTAATTGTTTTATATCTAAAGGAAATTATTTTTAAAGACTTATTTGTTTAATTATTTATACTAATTCTAAATAAGTAGCAAAACCAACAAATGATTTTACTAATAGTTTTTTGCGTAGTAATTTTGCACATATTATAAAAATTATACTTACGCTATGCAATTCATTTTCAAGGCTTTAACCATAAATTATACCACTGCACCAGTAGAAATACGTGAAAAACTTTCTTTGTCGGAATCAGAGTGTAATAGCTTCCTACAAAGAGCTTCTGAAATGTTTGCACTTAGTGAGCTTTTCGTACTTTCTACTTGTAACAGAACCGAAATCTATTATACTTCATCAGAAAATAATACTCTATCTGTAAATATGGACATTCCTAAAGAATGCCCTTTTTCATCTTCAAAATCATTTGCTCAAAAACTGATTGCTTTACTCGTTACTCAAAAAGGGCTTTCAGATGCTGAGAGTTATTTTCCTTATTTCAAAGCTATTGAAGACCATAAGGAAGCAGTAAAACATCTTTTTTCTGTGGCAATGGGGTTAGAGTCGCAAGTTATTGGAGATATTCAAATTAGTAATCAAGTAAAGAAAGCCTATCAATATAGTGCAGATTTGAATTTGGCTAGTCCATTCTTACATCGCTTGTTGCACACTGTTTTTTTTACCAATAAAAGAGTAGCACAAGAAACCAGTTTTAGAGATGGCGCAGCTTCAGTTTCTTATGCAGCAGCCGAAATGACGGAAGAACTTGCTCAAACTGTATTGCAGCCAAAAGTTTTGGTGGTTGGAGTAGGTGAAATAGGTGGTGATGTAGTCCGAAATTTAGATAAAGAAGATTATCATTCCGTTACGGTAATGAATCGTACTTTTGAAAAGGCACAAGAGTTTGCCAGCGAACAAGGTTTTGAAGTGGCAAGAATAGAAAATCTTCAAGAAGAAGTAAAAAAAGCAGACGTAATTATTTGTTCGGTAGCTGCAAAAGAACCTATTCTAACAAAAAAATTGGTGGAGCAGGCACAGCAAGATGTTCGCTTTAAATATCTGATTGATTTATCTGTTCCTAGAAGTGTTGAACCAGAAGTAGAGCAAATTCCTTTTGTTTCTGTTTACAATATTGACCAAATTCAGAACCGTACAGCAGAAGTTATTGAACGTAGAAAAGCAGCCATCCCACAAGTGCAGGCAATAATAGATGAAGCAATACTAGGATTTGAAGAGTGGAGTAAAGAAATGGTAGTTTCTCCAACGATTCATAAGTTAAAAAGCGCATTAGAGCAAATTCGTAAAGAGGAGATAAATCGTCATTTGAAAAACTTAAGCGATAAAGAGAAAAAGAAAGTAGAGGCAATTACGAAAGGTATGATGCAGAAAATAATTAAACTTCCCGTTATTCAACTCAAGGCAGCTTGTAAGCGTGGAGAAGCAGAAACTTTGGTCGATGTGTTGAATGATTTGTTCAATTTAGAGCAAGACGAAAAAGTCTAAAGTTTAGTTTTGATTAATCTTTACTCAAAAAAAAAGTCTTTTTTTTGTTGTTCGTTAAACAATTTTTAAAAAACTCTGTTCGTTATAACGGACGGTAATAGTTTTTCATAAGTGCATACAAAAACCTATCTCTTTTAGAGATAGGTTTTTTTCGTCGAAAACGAAATTAAATATTGATTTTTTTTTAGTTGAATTAAACCTTAGGGTTGGGTTGGTATCTAACCCTACGAAACGACCTAATAAAAGTCGGGATATACAAATTTCACTACTCTAAACTTCAATATTTATGAAATCTCAGAAAAGTATTTTCAACCTAGCAAGCAAAATTGCTGTTCTATCATTCATCTTTTTCCTTGTAGGAACAACAACTACATTTGCCCAGCGAGGAGGTAAACGTAATAACGACGCAACGCCAACAGAGAAAGCTGAAAAACGTTCTCAAAAATGGAAAACAGAGTTTAATCTAAACGATACACAAACAGCACAAGTCAAGACAGCTCTTGAGAAGCGAATTACGGCAACTGATGCACTAAAAGGACAAGAAAGAAGCGAGGAGAAGCGAACTCAAATGAAAGCCATCAGCACAGAATTTGATTCTACTGTAAAAGGAATCTTAACAACAGACCAATACGCAGCTTATCAAGCAAAAAAAGAAGAGAAAAAAGCTAAAATGAAGGAGCGAAAAGGGAAAAGAGGTACTAGAGAGCAGGGAGCAGATAACGATTTTGATGAGTTTGAATAAGCAAAACTATATTGTAAATAATTTGTAGAGACAAGGCTTGCCTTGTCTTTTTTATTTATATCTGATTTTTATTGTCTTTTTTAAGTAGAAAATGAACAGCAAAGCGTATTAGTCCGACCATTCTGATAATAAAAATGGATACTCCCAAGAGTGTGATGCAAAGCAAAACAGATTGTAAAGACACTTTCAAATATTGAGAAATATCTGTTGATGTTCGGAATTTTTCGTAGAAAGAAACAACAACAGTTGGCAACATTGGTGTAAGTTTCAAAATTAGAAGTCCTAAAACGGTAAACCAAAAACTAAAAAAAAGAATTGTTCCAAAAGAGAAAAAAGTGAGGGCGTAGTGTTGTCGCTTTGTTTCTGTAATTTCCTTTGCTTTTGTAAAAGAAAATGATTTAAAAATGGCAGCCAAAAACTGATTAGATTTTTTACGTAGATTTGTCAGACCAAAACCATCACTAAAAATCCAATAGCCATCAGCTTTCATAAAAGGAACAAAGGAATAAAGCAATCGAACAAAATTTATAACCACAATACCTGACCAAATTTTTAAAGAAAACAGGCTTATATGGTCTAAAAAAATAAAAATACTTCCTGCAATCCACTGAAAATAGATACCACCAAAGTTTATAATCATCCTTTTTTTAGGTTGTAGCTTCCACGCTTCACTTATTTCTGTAAAAAAAACAGGATAGACAAGATAAAATCCATAACCCACCCTAGGCGTTCGGATACCAAAATGTAGAGCTGCCGAAGCGTGTCCGATTTCGTGAAAAATGAAAATAACAATGACTAAAAAATAAATCAAAATATATTCTATTGCTGATGCTTCTATCCAAACTTTGGATTTTTCTTCCATAAGAGAATGAGAAGAGAAATAAAAAAGGTGAGCAAAAACTCCCATCAATATCAACACCACAACAGCCCATCTTTTATAGAAATACTTAAAAATAGAAGCTAGAAAATAGGTTTTTTCTTCGTTAAGCAATGTTTTTTGAGTCTTGATAGAGTCTGTATCGTAACTGATTTTTTGTTTTATATCATCATCACTATCCAAAACTCCTAGAGGTTTTATTTTTGTCTCAATGATTTTTTCAACATCTTGAGGAGTAAGTTTTTGGTAAGCAGGAAACTGTGTAATGTGAAAGTGAATCTTTTCTACAGATGAATAGTTGTCTATTGCTTGTAATACTTCTTTTATCAAAAAACCACAGTAAAATTGCTTCTTGCCACACAAGACCAAAAACTTTTTATTAGAAACTTCAAAATCAGTTTCCTCAATCCTTAAATTATCTATTAGTTTGTAGGAAGAAATAGTTGCTGACATATATTTTTTCTTAAAGCTAGAAAGAACAATCTTTAAAAAACAATATACTTATTTTTGAGGATATTTTGTTTAGTATTATCTCAGAACAAATGATTTATCAACTAATTCTTATTTTTGTTTATTCATTCTTCCAAAACTTATATTTCTATCATGGTAATTTCTTTTATTAGCCGAAAAGGTGGAACAGGCAAAACAACCAACGTTATGCACCTTGCTACAACACTTTCTAGCCAAAAAAAACGTGTTGTAGTTATTGAAACAGATACCAATTACACACTCACAACATTACGCAAAATGGAGCTTTTCAAGGGTAAGAAAACTGAAAAAGATGCTCCTTTCCCTATTCTTGGCTCAACAGATGAAGTAATTACCGATGAGCTTAACAAACTCAAAAAGAGTAAAAAATATGACTACATTTTGGTAGATAGTGCTGGCAAAACAACTGATGAAGCTATCCGAAAGCTATGTTTAGCATCAGATTTGGTTGTTGTACCGACAAGTCTTTCTCAAAATGATTTATTGGTAGCCTACCAAACTATTCAAGACTTAAAACCTGCAAAAGAAATTAATAAAAAACTCAAAATTGCTATTCTGCCCAACCGAATCCATAACCGAACCAATCCCAAAACAGTAGAAAATGCACTTTCTAATTTAGAAGTAGCTATTATTCCTACTTTTGTTGTCAATAAAAATAAAATGGCAGAATTTTCTACATTAAACTCTACTGGAGAATATCAAGAAATTGCAGAAAATATCGTATCTTTGTTGAAATAAACACACTGTAACTAACACACAATCAAGCATTTATCTATAAAAATAAATCAATCCAAACCTTCACTTATTTTTAATTATTATGGCGAAAAATAGCACACTTGCAGATTTAGATGCTTTTTTGAAAGAACAGGAAAAATCATCAGAAACCAAAAAAGAACCTACTTACACAAAAGAAGAGTTTGTTAGTCAAGACCCACATCAAATTGTAGAGGTAGAAATATCAGCAAAAAAAGAGAAGATAAAAGAGCAAGAAAAAGAAAACCCAAAAAAAATAGATACGACAGTTGAAGTAAAGACAAAAAAAGAAAATGTTGCTTCAAAACACGTTAGTAACTTAGTTCCAGAAGCAAAAGATGAAGATTCTACTATGATGCAATGGGCAAAAGCCATTGACGAGACTGTAAAAAGAAGCGAGTTTTTGCGTTCAGTTCCTATTTTGTCTGAACTTACAGAAAGTGGTACAGAACAGCTTCGTGCAACAGAAAAGTTTTTAGAAACCTCTCAAAATATTTGGAAGAAATTTTGGGATTAATATCAGAATAACTTAGATACACGCATTCCAACAAAACCTTATGAACCTCAAAAATTCATAAGGTTTTGTATTTTGTTTCTTAATGGAAATAGAATTACTTATTTTTCGAATCAGTTATCAGTAAACAGTTACCAGTAATCAGTTACCAGTTAGTTGATTATTTCCAATTCGTAATTTTTAATTAATAATTCGTAATTGCCTCAATGTTTCTAACCGAATATTCTAGTGCTTGGATAATTGTAGCATTGCTCTTGGGAGCAGGCTATACTGCTTTGTTGTATCATAAAAGAAGTTCTCCGTGGGGAAAAACGTGGCAAAAAGTGCTGGCTGCGATTCGCTTTTTATGGGTTTCGGTACTTGCTATTTTGCTTATCGGAATTTTGATACAGCAGTTTGTTACTCGCTATGAAAATCCGACAGTTGTTTTTGCAATTGATAATTCTAGCTCTATTGCTTTACAAGAAGATTCTACAAAATTGAATAATGTCTTAAATTCTATTCAAACAACAGCTCAAAATCTTGAAGAAAAAGGATTTGATATAGAATATAGAACATTATCTGAACTAAAAAATGATAGCCTAAGAGAAAATACAAGCAATACAATCGATAATCTCAACTTTAATTTTTCTTCTTCTCCGATTAGTGAACTACTAAAAAGCATACAAAGCGAATTTGAAAATCGCAATCTTTCTAATGTAGTTTTGCTTTCAGATGGTGCTTACAATCAAGGGCTTGCACCCGATATTTCTCCATATTCTTTTTCTCTTCAAACTATTGGAGTAGGTGATACTGTTCCAAAAAAAGATATTGTTCTTAAAAGTCTGTTTCATAACAAGATGGCATATTTGGGAAATCAGTTTCCGATAGTAGCCGAAGTTACGCATACAGGTTTTGAAGCAAGAGAAGTAACAGTCATTCTATCACAAAATGGCAGAAATATTTCCACTCAAAAAGTGAAGTTTTCTTCTAATCAAAATGACCTTAAAAGCATAGAATTTTTGGTAAAAGCAACTTCAAAAGGAATTCAGCACTATGTGGTTACGGTTGTGCCACAAGAAGGAGAGTTTACCACACAAAACAATACTTCTCACGCCTATATTGATATTATTGATAGCAAAGAAAAAATCCTTTTGGTAGCTGCTGCCCCTCATCCAGACATAAAGGCGTTTCGTGCAGCCATAGAAAAAAACGAAAATTATAAATTTGATGTTTATTTACCTTATCTACGCCCTGCTGACTTAGAAGATAAGTATGACCTAATTATTTATCATCAATTTCCAGATAAAATAGTTAGACCAATGCCTATTTTAGAAGGACTTAGAAAACGTACTTCTGCCGAACTTTTTATTATTGGAGCGCAAAGTGATTATAATTTGTTCAATTCATTGAATACAGGCGTAAAAATTCGTCCTTTGGGAAACCAGTCTGACAAAGTCATTCCAGTTTGGAACTCTAATTTTTCAAAGTTTTATCTGACAGATGAGCAGAGAAGCCGTTTTGCAGATTACCCTCCAGCTTCTGTTCCTTTTGCAGATTACGATATTTCTCCACAAGCCGAGATTATGCTTTATCAACGTGTTGGAAATATTCAAACAAAAAAGCCTCTCGTCGTGATGAGCGAAAACAATGGAAGAAAAGCAGGAGTTTGGCTTGCTGAAAATACGTGGCAATGGCGATTGGGCGAATATGCAGAAAATAAAAATCAAGAAGGCTATGATGCTCTCTTGAGTAAAATAATTCAATATCTTTCTACCAAAGAAGATAAAAGACGTTTTAGAGTTTCGCCTACAGCTTCACAATTTTCTACTTCGGATAATGTTAGTTTTGATGTAGAAGTCTATAATTCGATTTACGAGCCACTTTTAAGTCAAAATATTCGTTTGGAAATTAAAGATGAGGAAGGCAAGACACGTACTTATACCTTTACTAATAATTCTTCTCCGTTTAGATATTCGGCTTCTGCACTTCCAGAGGGAGCATATTCTTTCCGTGCAACTACTCAACTTGATGGAAAAACAGAAGTTTCGGTAGGACAATTTACTGTTCAAGAAATAAAACTAGAGAGCCTAAATGCCACAGCAGATTTTGGTGTTATGAGACGACTAGCCAACCAAAACAAAGGTAATTTCTATACACTTTCAAATCTTGAAGTTTTGCAAGATTCTTTAGAAAATCAAGTGCCTACACCAACTGTTTTTAGAAACGAACAGCTTTCAGATGTTATTCATCTGTGGTGGATTATGCTCTTGATTATCGGACTAGCAAGTTTTGAATGGGGCGTTCGTAAATTTCAAGGGGGATATTAAAATCAGTTTTCAGTAATCAGTAAAAGTGGAGGGCAAACGGTTTGCCTTTGGCAATAATTAATAAAAAAGTATTGCTAAATAGGCTGATTTTGATAAAATATAATTGCAATGAAAAATACCTTATCTTATAAAACACAAACTACACTTGAAGAATTAGAAGGTGCAATGCAAAGTCAGAAATTTTATTTTGATTTTATGATTGATAGAAAACCTCTATCTAAAATACTTGGAGCAAAAGAAGATGGTATGATAGGAGTGCTTTCTACACACAAGCATGGAAATTATGAGATAGAGAAAATTAGTGAGCTACTTTTAGAAAAATGCTCAGAACTAGAAAATGGTAGAGTAATGCTCTATGGTTGTGCAGAATGTTTAGATATTATGTGTGGAGCCATTACTGTGAAGGTTGAAGAAATAAATACTTCTGTAATTTGGAGTGATTTTGCTTATGAAAACGAATATGAAGAACCTAATTTTGAACCATATAAAAATATAGGCTCATTTGAATTTGACAAAGAAACCTATAAAAAATTATTTACCGAGATGAAATATCTATATTAAAAAATCATCCCCCACATCCCAACAAACGATTATAACGTTCTCTTGCTTCTGCTCTTAACTCTTCTTGCTCTTCTTCTGAAAGCTCTTGAAGGTTTTTTTCTGCTTCTTTGAGATGTGTTTTTTCTTGAGTAGAATCTTTCTCTACTTTATTATCTCCTTTTTTATTGTGGTGCTTTTTCATCTTAAATCTGTTTTTGAGTTGAATTATTTCATTAAAATACGTTGCGTAGAATATTTTTGTTTTATAAAAAACTACTGCAACTTCTGCCAAATATCATCGTAGTTTTGTGGTGATTGAATGATAGAATAAATCTTCTCTGCTATAAATTGAGGCGAAGCAAGCTCATTGTTTTCTTTCAATTTTTTGAAATGCTCTATACTAGAAAAATTTTCCTGTGTTGAGTTTCTAATTTCTCCCTGCATATTTGTATCTACCACTCCCACAGAAACATTAAAAATTTTAGTATTCTGATTTAAGATTTTTTCCTCTTCTTCTACTACCTCTGAAAAAAGATTTAGTCCAGCTTTGGAAGCACAGTAAGAAGCCCAGCCATCAATCGGACGCTTCGATGCCCCAGAAGAGATATTAATGATTACTTTTTCTATATCTCCAAAAGTTTCTTTATCAAATGTATGTAGAAATTCGTTCATCAAAACAAAAGGAGTAATCGTATTCAAGTTCATCGTTTGGATAATAGACTTACTGGGAATTTTTCCCACGTAACCAATCTCTCCCAATGTACCAGCGTTATTTATCAAAACTACTTTATCAATTTTACTCTTGATTCTTTTTTCTAAATTTAGTTTTCCAAAAAAGCCGACTACATTTTCAATATCCGATAAATCGAAGTTATGATGAGTATAGTTTCCGTGATGAATGGTTTGTGTACGAGAAATACCTTCTACTAAAACTGAGGTTTCAGTTTCTAAAACATGATGAGTTAGTGCATTACCAATGCCACTACTTGTGCCTGTGATGAAATAAAGTGTTTGCATAATGATGTAGCTCACTCTTTAGAGTGAGAGAATTAGGTAAATGAATATTTCTAAATTAAAGTCATTTCAATAGATTTTTGTTTTGTAGATAAAAATCTAGTTTTGTAAAAGAAACCAAATACAAAAAAATGAAAGACCAAATCTACATGCAAAGAGCCTTACAGCTTGCTGAAAAAGGCAAAGGTTCTGTAAGTCCGAATCCATTAGTGGGTTGTGTGATTGTAGCACAAGACCGAATCATTGGAGAAGGCTACCATCAAAAATACGGAGAAGCACACGCAGAAGTAAATGCTCTTAGAAGCATCACAAAAGAAGACAAACATCTTCTCAAAGAAGCTACTGTGTATGTTACGTTAGAGCCGTGTAGCCATTTTGGAAAAACACCTCCCTGTGCCGATGCGCTTATCAGAGAAAACGTAAAGAAAGTCGTTGTGGCTACACTAGACCCCAATCCGTTAGTAGCTCAAAATGATGCAGGCAGAGGAGTACAAAAACTACAAGATGCAGGAATTGAAGTTGTCGTGGGAGTGTGTGAAGAGCAAGCAAAGTACCAAAACAGACGTTTTCTGACAGCATTTCTCAAAAAACGTCCGTACATTATTTTGAAATGGGCGCAAACCCAAGATGGGTTTATTGCTAGAAAAGATGGTACTTCCAAATGGATTAGCAATGCCGTTTCTAGGAAATTGGTGCATAAATGGCGTAGTGAAGAAGATGGGATTTTGGTAGGAAAAAATACTGTTTTGCAGGATAACCCACAACTAAATGTCAGAGAGTGGACAGGTAAAAATCCGACACGCATTATTTTGGCAGGAAGTGGCTTTGAGCAGCTTAACTCTAGCTTTTCTGTCTTTGATGATTCGGTACAGACATTTTTTTACATCTATTCGGAGAAGGACAAGTTTGATAACCCAAAAAAGACTACTTTTGTGAATAAATTTTTACAGACTGATTTAATTGAGTTAGAAAAAACTAACTTTTGGCAATCTCTCTTTGAAGATTTACACAAAAAAAATATTCATTCTGTTTTTATAGAGGGAGGAAGTAAAATTTTACATTCCTTGATAGAAAATGGTTTTTATGACGAAATTCGTCGTTTTACAGCTCCAAATGTCTTTTTTGAAGAAGGCTTTGAAGCTCCAAAAATTTCTATCTCACCTATAAAAACAGAAATGATAGAAGACAACCAACTTGAAATAATTATTAATGATAAATCCTTAAGTATTTGAAATTTAATTAATCACTAATCATTAATAATTAATCACTAAGAATATGATTTTATCAGATAAAGAAATATTAGCAGAAATAGAAAAGGGAACTATCTTGGTAGAGCCTTTCGATAGAGAATGTCTAGGAACAAACTCTTACGATGTTCATTTGGGTAAGTTTTTGGCTACTTATGAAGATGAAATTTTAGACGCTAGAGCGCACAACAAAATTAAGAATTTCGAAATTCCAGAAGAAGGCTTTGTTTTGCAACCCAACACGCTTTATTTAGGTGTAACACAAGAATACACCGAAACACTAGCGCATGTTCCATTTTTGGAAGGAAAATCTAGTGTGGGAAGACTTGGAATTGATATTCATGCCACAGCAGGAAAAGGCGATGTAGGTTTTTGTAATGCTTGGACATTAGAAATTTCGGTTACGCAGCCTGTTCGTGTCTATGCAGGAATGCCGATTGGGCAACTTATCTATTTCAAAGTAGATGGGCAGATTGAGCGTCCTTACAATAAAAAGAGTTCTGCCAAATACAATGATAGAAGCGAAAAGCCAGTAGAGTCGATGATGTGGAAAAATAAATTTTAAAATTTGAGCCAACTAAGAAAATAAAATTTTATTTTTCACAACAAACCTAAGACGATTTCCGTTTGGAAAACAAATTTCGAATCATTTTTAAAAAAATGGATTTTAATCGTTACTCATAATTTTTCATTCGTAATTTAACCTAAAGACTATGCAAAACGAAGGATATTCAGCGAAAGCTATCAAAACTATCAGAGACAAAGCTCTCAAAGAAGGACGTGATTTTGTCATTAATGAAGATGTAGAACGCACTTCCGAATCAGTTTGTTTTTATTTTATTGGAGAGTATCAAGGCAACGCTGTTGTGTTTGATGCCTGTTTATTTGCACTCCGTGTAGAGTATGAAATGGCTGTTTTTGCACTTGCAGAAGAACGTGTAGAAGATACTTTCCCAGATTTTGACTTGGAAGCCGAAATGGATGACGAAGACTCTGAAGCTATGGAGCTTTTTGATGAAAAAGTAGCTGAAATTGAGGAAAACCAAGAAGTAACAGTAAGTGAGTACATAGATTTTGACGAATCTGTACAGTATGGTGTTGGTTTAGATGTTTGTTTGAAAGTTAGTGAAGTAACAGATGATGTTATTGCCAAATTTATTGCTGATTTCAACAAAGGTACATTTAAGCTAGACCCCAAAGAATACATGTTCAAAATGGAAGAAATGGGGGAATAAAAAATCCTTAACGACGGTTTCTTGAAAAACTTAAAACCTATTGTTTTTACTGAAAAAACAATAGGTTTTTTTACTTGCTATTTCTATCTAATTTTAAATGAAGTTTTGAATAATCTCTATTTGAATAGCTTTCTATTTTCTCTAAGATATTTTTTTGCTTCTTTTTTGGTAGGATGTTTTCGGTCAGCGTGGTCTTTTATTTTTTCATAATAGCCTTTGGCAGCCATATAATCCTTTTCAATGTGTGCAATCTGACCTAAATAAGCTAGTGAGTAGAGATAATAACCTGCTTCTTGCGCATCTACACTTTCTCCAAATTCTACGGCTTGTTTCAAGTATTTTTTTGCTTCATCATATTTTCTCAACGCTCTAAAGTGGTGCGAGCCTAAGAAAAAGGCTGCATAACGTCCGATGGTTGCCTCATAACCAAAAGCTCCTTTTTCGATGAGGTCTAACGCCTTTTTAGATTCTTCAATGGTTTTAGTCCCATCACCTGTCAAGTATAAAAGTTTTAAATATTGGCGATGAAAATAAGCATTTTGTGGATAGCTCTGATGCAAATAAGCAGCTAAGTTCAAGGCTTTTTCTCTATACATTGGGTCTGTTTTGCTCTCTTCATTGTATATACGAACCAAGAAATTTTGAGCTTCTGTTTTGGTGTAAAATCCTTCTGCTGTTACTTCTTCAAGCTGTTTTATACCTTTTGCTTTGTCTCCATCTTTGAAAAACCATAAGATAGGCTTTAACTCGCCATAGTTTTCTGGAATCCATTCTACATAATAATTATATAATCCATCTCCGAAGAGAAGTTCTGGGCTAAGGTCGCCATATCCTCTAGCATCTTCTAAGTAGTTTAAAGCTCGTTTTCCAGCTATGGTAGCAGATGTCCAGTTTCTTCTATTGGATTCTAAACGTCCTTTAAAAGCATAAGCAGCCGACAAGAAAAAAGCAGCTTCTATTTGTTTGGGAGACTTCTTTTCAGCTTTATCAAATATTTTTTCAGCGTACATAATCGTACTGTCCATATATTTATTGAACGTAGCATCATAGGTAGTAACGTCTTCGTTAGGCATCATTTTCCAAAAATTACTTAGTCCCATCAAAAAATAGCCCAGAGGATGTTCTGGATAGCGTCTTTTCATCCATTGAAACTGACTTTCTGCACTTCTAAAATCGAAGTTATACATATCATTTAGTCCTTGTGTGGCTTCAATTTGCATTGCCATACTGGTAATGAGCATCTCTACGCTATCAGGGTGAGGAAGGTCTTGTGCCTTAGTTTTGCTAGTAGAAAAATAAGACAAGAAAAATAGAGGAATAAGAAGATAAAATAACTTTTTCATAGCTTGCATAAATTGATTAGTGAGATAGGAATTTTGAAAGTGTTTTTATCTTAAACTCTAAAAAATGAGTTTAGATAAGATAAAACGGTTATTTATAACTACTCTAAATAACAAAATCGTACCAATTTATTCAGTTATCAGTAACCAGTACTACAGTAATCAGTTAAAGGCTTTGTGTTTTACTTATGACTGATTTTTTATGGTTAAAGAAAAACCCCTAAATATCTTCAAGATATTTAGGGGTTTTTGTGTTTGGGGGAAGTTTTAGATAAAAAGAACCGTTGTTGAGGGGCAAAATACAGTTGTCAGCGAGGTTTTGGATGTTCTATTTTGTCTTATCTTTTTCCAATCCAATTTCCAAATTATCGAATGACATAATATCTACCACAGACTGCATAGCTTCATCATAAAATACTGTTACTGAATCGCCTGCTTGTGTGATAGGAAGTTCTTGGGAAACAGACGATGAAGCTACAAAAAGTTTGTTTGGTTTATTTTTTAAGAGTAAATAATAAAATGTTGTACCTCCGTTTACATCTTTTGCTACACGCAAAACACGCCCTTTTATTTCGTTTAGTTGGCTCTCACTTGTTGGACGAATAGAATTACCGACACTATTGAGTGAGCTTTTATACTCACGCAGTGCCTCTTGAAGGTTGTCTGCTGCTCCTACAATCGTATAATCTTGAACAGAAACCAATGCCATCATTTTGATTAGTCCAGATTTATCTTTTAGTGAGATTACGTAGGTTGGAACACCATTAATATTATAAGTGATTGGAAACGAACTATAATACCCTTTTTCCTGTACTTTTCCTTCTGCCGAATGCTGTGCCGCTCTTTCTGTTGCTCCTGTTTGGCGATACCACTTGGCTTCTTTGGTGCGTGTGTCCACCAAAACAAAACCTACTGTTCCCTCATCTGCTCCTACGGAAGTTAAGCCTGTGTACCAATAAGAACGATTATCCTCTCCATAAACTAGCGACATTCCTGGTGTGGTAGTGAGTTTGTCTTTATTAGAAAAATTGAAATATCCGTGTACGAACTCTCCCCAATCGTCTAGTTGAGTTTCTATGAAATCTTCTGGCTGAATACGGTCTATCCAAGTGGGAGCTTCTTCGATAGAATAGTTTTGAATTTCTCCAGTTTGAGCATTTACCACAACAACACCAGTAGCATCAAGTCCAAAGAAACCAATTTTTTTTGCATACTGTGTCAGTACCCAAAACGGATTCCCTTCGTCGTCTATTTCAAAGGTGAAATCTGTTAAGCCTTTTGTCATGTAGCCATTGAAATAAACATGTCGGTGCAGATTATCAAAGCCAAAAGCTGCTGTTTGGTATTTTAAGTTGATTTGCTTTCCTCCTACTTCTTGAACCAGTTTTACATCACGCTCGTTGGTGGCTGAAACCATCACATACCCTGGAGTTCCTTCTTTATTGGTAAGCCATTTTAAAAAACCAGAGTGTAATAAGGGAGCGACCCAGTAGAGTTTGTCATTTACTTTCTGAATATGAAATTCTCCCAAATATGTTTGGCTACCCAAAGATGGTTTTTCTCCCATCACTTTATCGCCCAAACGTTGTGCAACTTGTTCATCTACAATACGAATATTTTCAGTAGAAACTGGTGCTACTTCACTGGCAAAACTTTCTCCTACTTTCAAATCTCCAATCAAGTTTCTATAATCATCGGCTCTAAAAAGCGACCACGAAACAATTCCTGCCCAAACAATAGCATAAAAACCTGCTACTGCTCCAATTCCCATGATAACTTTGAAAATAGGCTTTTCTTTAGATTTTATGGATGTTTGACCAAAATAAACACCAAAAAATGGAATGCTAAAAAACATTAGAATAACAGGAAGTTCTGAAAATCCATAGTTCAAAACAGGAAAGCTGATATAAGAATAGCCTAAAATAGCTATCAAGTAAATAAATGCTAAAACGTAAACAGATAGTTTCATTATTTCACAGCGTTAATTTAAAATCTTTAAAACGTATTTTTGATGAAGATAGCCATTTTATAGGCATAAAAAAAACTCCTTATTTCTGTGCAGAAATAAGGAGTTTTGTCTTTCGCTAAGAAAAATATTTTAGTCTCTTGTACGGATAGTTGTAGTTACACCTATCCAACAGCCTACTGAAATAGAGTCTCCTACCTTGTATTTGTCATTAGAGAATACATCTTCTTTTGTAGGAAACTGTGCTTTCGCAGAAGCCATTTTTGAAGCGTTTCCACCTTTTGCATACATATCGTAAGCAGCTAAGAAAACAGCACGTTTCTGAACGATGTCATCTCCTTGCATACATTGCTTATACGTACTCATATACAAATCGCCAATAAACGTATATGACTCAGCAGCAACACCTGCATCGCCCATTTCAGCAGCTTTATAAGCCAAAGAACGAGCTTTTGAATATTTTCCATCTTTATAAGCTACTTTAGAAAGTGTAAGAACTGTATTTGCAGCTTTTGCTTTCTCTTCTGCCTCTGCGCCTACCAATGATTTTTCAATCCAAACCAATGCTTCATCTGTGTCTCCGTTTTGCATGTGAAGCTGTCCGATTGTATTTGCAATTGCATTTGTAGGAGTAAGTTTGTAGAAAGCCTGCATAGCTTCTAAGAATAAAGGCTCTTTCGTACAACCATTATCAGCCATAAGTTTTACAACTCTGTTGATTAGAAGTGTGTCTGTAGGATTTGCTTTTAATTTTTCAGCAAACATTTCTGAAATACGGTTACAGTCTTTAGGGAAATAAACAAGCTCTAATTCTCCAATTTTGTCTTGTACATATTCTTTCCACTTATCTTTTTCTTCTTGTGTTTCTTCTTTAGCAATACGTTCGGCTACATAACCTTTCAATTCTTCATAGATAGAAGTCATATCTTCTAAAGTCATTCCTTCTTTCTCATAAATTTTTCCTGTTGCATCAGCATAGTAGATGACTTGTGCACGAGGGAAGTTTTCTTTGTCCATCTCATACGTTTTTTTGTAGTGAGCATACAGTGTATCTATTTTAGATTCATCGTCTTTCCAGTAGAAATATGCATCACGACCAAAACGACGATAAATATCGTTCATATCTTTTGCTAATCCGTTTTCGATACGTAGCTTGTACATATCAGCAATCTTATCTTGATTTACCTTTACTTCGCTATCACGTCCGTCGTCTTTAGCTTTTTTTGCTAATCCTTCGTATAACTTAACAGCTTTTACATAAACATCGGCGTGTAAGTTTGGAGCATTTTCCAAAATCCATTGTAGTGGCTCAATAGCTTGCTCATACTGTTCATTGTTTACATTGTCTATCAAAAGAGCATATTTTTCTTTTGCAATGCCTTTATCTTTACCTTTTGGCCAGTTAGGCTCATTACCATCTTGTGCAAAAGAAGTAGGCACTACAAAGACAAATAGAGCAAGTAAAAGTAAAACTGTTTTGAAATTGAATTGTATCTTCTTCATAATTTTATGTTTTTGGTTTAGTGTCTTATTTATTTGAATAAATACTATCCCATAATAAATAAATGATATTTTTTGTATAAAAGTGGTGTTGGTTAGGGAAAGCCACATCACTTGTATTTGTATGTATATGTTGAAAGGGGGATTTGTTTTTTTTAGAAAAATTTAACAACTTAAATTAAAAAGCTCTAAATTTTACAAATCACAAATATCTATGTTTTTGATTAATTAAACAATTTATAGACTATTTTAATTTGTCTTTTCAAGATAAATGCCATTTTTTTTGTATTAATTTTCTGTTACATCTTGTTGTTTGTGTTGAAATAGTAAATTTCTCCAAATATTATTCTAATAAATTATCCCTATATATCTAATTCCAAATGAATGCCAAAAGTAACAGTAAGGCACGAAATTTATGCTATTTAAAATAAAAATTAGACTTGTTTTTGTTTAATTTTTTATGCAATTTGCATTCACAAAGTAGCAACTTATATGGCTTCTGTTGGAAATTTAGCATTGTACCTATTATTTTCAATTTTAGTATTTGACATTTATGGAAAAAAAGACAAATTTTACGCCACTCTATACAGCCAAAGTAATGGGAGTGAGTGGCAGAAGTGGACACGTAAAATCTTCTGATGGAGTGATAGACCTAGACGTGCGCTTGCCTAAAGGAATGGGAGGAGATGAAACAGGCAAACACACCAATCCAGAACAATTATTTGCAGCAGGCTACGCAGCTTGTTTTGGTGGAGCAATAGGAGCAGTTGCAGCCAGTAAAAAAATAAAGTTAGCCTCGCCTCCAGAAGTAACTGTACACGCCACTATTGGCAAAGAAGGCGAAGGTTTTAGTCTATCTGTAGATATTTTTGTTCATATCTCAGATGTGGAAATAGAAAAAGTAAGAGAACTCGTTGAAGCAGCCCACCAAGTATGTCCATATTCTAAAGCCACTAGAGGAAATATTCCCGTAAATCTTCACGTAAACTAACATGGGTATAGGCAAATTAACGTACTATGTAATTACAGTTAAAAAATAAATTTTAGCTTATCTCTATATAGATTTTTGGGAAACCTTTCTTAGATTGCTATTAAATTTATTGTTCAGTATTAATTAAAAGCGAACTCCAGTAAATTCACCTTATTGGGGTTTTTTCTTATCTATTATGACTTTTGCAAAAGCAAAAACCAGCCAAGTTTTATTTGTTTGAAATCGTATTTTCTTCATAGCGTTGGGTTTGAAAACCCAACGCTATGAAGAAACGAAACAATATTTTGTTAGAAAACAACTTTGCGAAAGTCCTAATCTATTAAATTTCCCTCTGTTCGTTTCTGAAAGGTATAAGATATGCTCTCATATATTCTCAAGTATATTTATTTCTATTTAAAAGCTGGCAATCAGCATAATGTTCATTCGCCTTTTGTTTATCAATTATATACCTTGATTATACAAGGTTCGGAAGAATACTATGCTTTTGAAGAGTTGGAAAAGCTACGCCAAGAACTTTCCTCTGACCGTACAAAACTAGAAATTACAGATTATGGAGCAGGTTCAAAGGTTAAGAGCAAGGGAAAAAATAGCCGTACTGTTTCAGAAATCGCTCATCGGTCAGCTATTAGTAAGAAAAAAGCAGAGCTTCTCTTTAGATTAGTAGAATATTTTAAACCTAAAGCTATTTTAGAACTTGGAACTTCGTTAGGGCTTTCCACTCTCTTTATTGCTCTTGCTTCTGATAATTCAACGTCTCAAATTATTACCTTTGAAGGCTGCCCACAGATAGCTGAAAAAGCCAATGAGAATTTTGAAGAGTTGGAACAAGACCATATTGAAATTATTGTAGGAAATATTGATAAAACTCTTCCACAAACACTTTCATCTCTTGGCGTATTAGATTTTGTGTTTTTAGATGCCAACCACCGTTATCAACCCACTATAAATTACTTTCATCAGATTTTAGAAAAATCGCATAATGAAACAGTTATTGTTTTAGATGATATTCATTGGTCAAGAGAAATGGAGCAGGCTTGGAAAGAAATTATTGAGCATCCAAAAGTAACTGTTTCAATAGATTTGTTTCAGTTAGGATTAGTTTTTTTAAGAAAAGAACAAGCCAAACAACACTTTAAATTGAGATTTTGAGATATAAAAAAAGACAGTTATTAAAAACTGCCTTTTCCATATCTAACAAATGATTGTTTATTCTCCTTTCTTATTCTCAATACGAGTTTTATATTTTTGATAGAGAACTTTTTGCTTATTGTTGAGGTCAATTTCTCTGCCCTCAATAAAAGCATGTGTTACTTTATTGGTCATCATATCTAAAATATCGCCTTCCGAAACTACAATAGTTGCATCTTTTCCTATTTCTAATGTTCCGACACGTTCATTAATCCCCAAAATAGAAGCTGCTTTACTTGTAATGGCTGCTAAGGCTTGTTCTTTTGTAAGACCAAATGCTACTGCCATTCCAGCCGAAAAAGGAAGATTTCTTGCTCCCATCGTTTCCATATCTCCAGCATAGTTGAGGCAATATTCTACACCAGCTTTCTGTAACAAATAAGGTAATTTGAAAGGTGCATCTACATCATCATCTGTACGTTTAGGGAGTTCCAGTGTACGCTCTACAATTACAGGAACTTTGTTTTTCTTTAAAAACTCTGCTACTTGCCACGCATCATAACCACCCACCACTACAACTTTCTCAACTCCCATTTCTTTGGCAAACGAAACGCCTTCAATGATGTCTTTTGCCCACTGTGCATGCAAATAAAGGTTCATTGTTCCGTCAAAAAGTCCTTTTATAGAGGCTAATTTTAAGTTTTTTGTAGCTGGATTTTCAATTTGATTATAAGCCTTTGCCTCACTCAAAAGAGATTTTATTTTGTCTATTTTAGCATTTCGCTCATCTTCTTGGGCTTTCTTTGGCTCGGCAGGAGCAGCCCACCAGCCTCCTTGTTGCATATATTCTGGCAAATAAATATGTAAACCCTCATCCATTTTGATAGAAGCATCTTCCCAGTTCCAAGCATCTAACTGCACTATAGAAGAAAGCCCTGCTACCATTTGCCCACGAGGAGTTGCTTGTGCAATCAGAACACCATTGGTTCTAACCGTTGTAGTAACATCAGATTCTGCATTGTAGGCACTAATTGCTCTGATATTGGGGTTCATATCTCCCACTTCTGCCATATCTACCGAAGGACGCACAGCGTCAATTTCTTTCAGCCCCAATGTTGTATTAGGTAAAATGAGTGAAGGGTAAATATGTTTGCCTGCTACATCAACTACCTTTGCACCTTCTTCAGAAACATCGCCTATGGCTGTTATCTTTCCATTTTCAAAACGTATTGCTCCATTCTGAATAATGGTTTCTCCATCACCAATATGAAGGGTTGCATTTTTCAAAACAATCGGCTGGTTTTGTTTTGCAGCAGGAAGAGGAGCTTGAGCAGTACTTTTTTGAGAGAAATAAGTAAAGAATATAAAAACAAAAGGAAATATTTTTTTGAATTGCATGATTCTGTATTTTTGAAAATCCTTGTCTCAACGACGGTAGAAAAATAAAAATGATAGAGTAAACTAACCTTTGCAATATCCGAATTTATTTCTTGAAAGAGTGTTATTTTTTGTGAAAACGAAAATGAACTCTTGGTTCAGATTCCAAATGCTTTTGGATATTCTACTATTCCACTTACGTTTTGTAAAGCATTTTCTTTCAATTCAATAGCCATTACATTCTCTTTAGGTACGTCAAAGGGCAGCTTTATTCTAAACGTATGTGCTGGTTTATAGCCAAATCTTGGATAATAATCTTGATGTCCTAATAAAACAACAGATTCATAACCTAATTCTTTTGCTATACTGTGGGCTTTTTGTATCAATTTCTCTCCAATTCTTTTTCCTTGAAACTTTGGTGCTACACAAACAGGAGCTAATGCAAGAGATTCGAACGTTTGTTCCTCATTTCTTATTTTGATTTTGGTAAGCAAAATATAACCAATAATTTCATCTTGATATTTAGCTAATAATGAAAGGTCTGGAATAAATGCCTCTGATTTTCGCAGTCTTTCTACCAAAAATTGTTCTTTTTTATCGCTATACTTTTCTTTCTTGAAGGCTTCTTCAATGAGTTTAAAAACAGTTGTATGGTCTTGTTCTGTTTCTTGTTGGATTATGATATGCACTTTATAGATTGTTTTAATGTTCAAAAAATACCCTTAAAAATTGTTGATGGTCGTAAGACGTAATAATATAAGTATTTGTATTTTGTTGTAGTCTTGCGCCCCACTCTCCTCTCTCCATAAAAAGCTCTACCTCCGACCAGTTTCCTATGCTTTTTTCTATCGCACAGCAAGCAGCTAGTGGGTCATGTAGCTTTTTGCCATCTTTTTTCTTTTGTAAATAGTGGCTCATTCCTTTATGAATTAGCTTCAAAGACAATGATTTGTTATGAGAGGAATTTAAAATCTCTTCTAATATTTGATTCATTTGTCTGTCATAGATAACACCATGACAAACATTTTTAGAAACAAAATAACGCTCCTTTATTTTTGAAGTTTCAAGGGTTTTCAAAGCAGAAGGAATATCTCCATTGAGGTTGAAAGTAGGACAAGTTTTTTTTCCTCTAAATTTTGGGAGTTGGTCTGGAAGAGGTACGACACCTTCGCCAGCAAAACCTCCTTGAGCTACAAGTCTTCCCAGTTTAAAGTCTTCAAATTCTAATGCTAGACCAAGGTTTTTCAATGGCGCACCAGTAATAAGCGTCGTTTCTTCATCACAATTTTGAAGTAGAATCTCACAACCTCTTTCTGCATTATCAGAGGGTTCAATCTTTCCATAGACTTTTTGATGCCACTCCGAAACACAGTTTTTAGGGTGTTCAAGATAATACGCACCTATTGGAATATCTTTGCCAAATAGTTGTAAAGTGCGTTCTACCAAGCCTACTTGATATACCGAACCAGGAGTAATAGTTACGGCTTTTAGTTCTATTCTTGGATGTCCTAATAAAAAAAGTAATGTGATATAGTCGTCTGGGTCGTTGGTTTCCATATCAAAAACGACAGGCAATTTTTGAAGCATTCTTATATTTTTGAAGTTTTAAATAAAACGAACACTTCTTTATTTTTATAAAGTTCCAAAAAATCTATAAAGTTTTGTAACTTTGAAACATAAGTAGGAAGCCATCTATTGTCTTCTTATTCAAATGTATATTCATTCTTTTTGCCGTTGTTGGTGTCTTACTCTAACAACTAATAAATTATTTTTTATAAAAAAATTAACTGAAGAAATGACAAAAGTAACCGTAGTAGGCGCAGGAAATGTAGGCGCAACGTGTGCAGACGTATTGGCAACTCGTGAAATATGCCAAGAAGTAGTTTTGGTAGACATCAAGGAAGGTTTCGCAGAAGGAAAAGCCTTAGATATTTGGCAAAAAGCTCCTATCAATGTTTATGATACTCGTACGGTAGGTGTAACAGGCGATTATGCTCGTACAAAAGACTCAGACGTAGTAGTTATTACTTCTGGTTTGCCTCGTAAACCAGGTATGACTCGTGATGATTTGATTGCAACCAATGCAAAAATCGTAAACGAAGTTACTTCAAAAGTAATTGAACACTCTCCAAATGCTATTATCATTATTGTTTCAAATCCTTTGGACGTAATGACGTATGCAGCACACCTAGAATCTAAAAAAGACCGTCGTCAAGTGATGGGAATGGCTGGTATATTAGATACAGCTCGTTACCGTGCATTTTTGGCAGAGGCTTTAGATGTTTCTCCAAAAGAAATTCAAGCTATCTTGATGGGTGGACACGGAGATACAATGGTTCCACTTCCTCGTTATACAACAGTTGCTGGTATTCCAGTTACTGAAATGATTGATGCAGATAAGCTAGATGCTATCGTAGAGCGCACTAAAAAAGGTGGTGGAGAACTCGTAAAACTTATGGGTACTTCAGCTTGGTATGCTCCAGGTGCTGCTGCTGCTCAAATGGTAGAGGCTATTGTTAAGAATCAGCGTAGAGTATTCCCTGTTTGTGTGAAATTAGAAGGTGAGTACGGCATCAAAGATTGTTACTTGGGCGTTCCTGTTATTTTAGGTAAAAACGGTGTCGAAAAAATCATTGAACTTGACCTAAATGATGATGAAAAGGCTCTTTTAGAGACTTCTCGTCAGCACGTAAAAGAAGTAATGGATACGTTTGATAATATGAACGTAAACGCATAATTTGTCCTTTTAGATTTTTAATAAAAAAAGCTCATAAATCAGTTTATGAGCTTTTTTTGTTATAACCGTAAACGAGGTATCAAGTCGCCGTTTAGGATTATTTGGCATTGTTCATTTTAAATTTCTTATTCAATTATGCCTACTGGTGTTTATTATTTCAATACATCTTCTCCTCAAATTTATCAAAGCCCTTCCCAGCAGCTTTATTTTTTTAAAGTTTTTATTGGAAAGCACAAGATAGAAGTAGAAGAAGGAGATTGTCTTTATTATTTTGACGATAATCTCAGTTTTGCCCACTTAAAAAAAGGAAAGTGTAAGGTAAATTCATTGCATTGTGCGACACTCATTCGTGGTTATATGCCTCCAGAAGCTAGTATTTCTCTTGAGGGAGTTACCGTTTTGCCCTACATCAATGGCTGTTCTACCAAACAACTTTTTCCCCCTATTCGGCAAGGCGACCCTACTTTACAATATCTTTATATGCCAGCAGACAGTAGTGAACAAGCGCATCACATACATTCTACGGCACGAGTAGTGCTTGTTTTGAGTGGAAGGGGAAAAAGTATTGTAGGTTTAGATGGAAACGCACATAATGAAGAGCTACACAAAGGAAAAATTTGTATATTAGAACCCATGTGTCCTCATCATTTTGAAACGCCTTTTGGAGAGCCTTTAGTTGTTGTTCCTCTGCACATTTTTTCTTCTATTCCTCAATCTGAACAAAATCATCCTATGTATAATGGTACATACAGAATATAAAAATATTATTAAAGAGTTTGTAAAGTCATTTAATCAGATGTGTAATAAAACAGGACACAATCTTCTGATTCGTAAGCATACTTATCATTATGAAACGGGTTCTGAAACGGTGGATAAAGAATATAGAGTAAAGTTCAAACAAAAAAGAAATGACAACACTTGGGAAATTTATGCTACACCAACAAGCTGGTTTTCCTCCAAGAAATTTCCACTCATAAAGCTAGAGTTTTCTGATAAAATCATACTAACTGGAATAGGAATCAGTACAGGTTTTGCAGCTATTAGCACCAAAGAAAGTGGTAATAATATCGTGGAAAATAATTCTGAAAACTTGAAAAAACTACTAGAAGACTATAAAGAGAAAATTAGAAAAATGAGCCCTGCTACTTTTTCTCGTTTGTAAAGAATATGAAAGCACCACTTACTTTCCTGCCTCTCTCAAAACTGCTAAGAAATCCATTTTACTACACAATATGTAAAAAGGAGTATTTGGCTGCGTGTCGTTTTTTTGGCTGTACACTCATAGACCGTACACAGACTTTAGACATTGGAAGGTTGCAATTTGAAGTGTTAGACCCTCTTTCAGAGCTTAAAAAAACAGAACTTCGTTTTGAAGAAATAGCCATTTTACGAGCAAAACATCTATTAAAAATTGCTCAAGAAACAGACAAAAAAATTTGTGTATTGTGGTCTGGAGGAATTGATTCTACGGTGGCGTTGGTAGCTCTTATCAAGGTCGCACAAGAAGAGAGTAAATTAGAAAGTATTGAAGTTTTATTATCAAAAGAATCTATCGAAGAGTTTCCCAATTTTTTTAAAGAAATTATTCAAAAGAATATCAACTACACACTTTATGAGCCTCCACTATATCCACTTTTAGAAAATAAAACAAAAATTTTCATTACTGGTGAACACGGCGACCAGCTTTTTGGTAGTGATAAAGCAAAGTATTATGTTTTGTCAGAAGATGCTTTTAAGCCTTATTCAGAGATACTTCCCTTTATGATTGGGCGAAAATTAGGCACAGAAAAATATACTCAAAAAATGATAGATTTTCTTGCTCCACAGATTTCAAAGTCGCCAGTTCCTATTCATACTCTCTACGATTACCTTTGGTGGATGAATTTTTCTCAAAAATGGCAACACGTATCGTTAAGACTTATTAGTAAATCAGAAAATATAGAGTTAGGAAAAGATATGATTCATTTTTTTAGTAATTCTGAATTTCAATCGTGGTCAATTTCTAATCATCATCTTAAAATTGATAGAGCTTGGAACACCTACAAACAAGTCGGAAAAACATTTATTAATGATTTTTTTGAAGACGAAGAATATTACCTCTATAAAGAAAAAGAACCTTCTCTTAAAGATGCTATTGTAGAGAAAAAGCAAAATTATTTTTTGAGTATTTTTAAGTGAAAAAATATATTTTATTAGAGTACTGGACATCCATAGATATTTGCTATTCTGTGAGCCACAGAACAGTGAAAAAAGTGCTGTTCGTTGGTGTTTTTAGTGTAGCGACGCCAACAACTTTTTATTTCATGTCTAGTACTCTAATATTTTATCCTTTACCCATTCTTATTTTTTCTACATTTTTATTCATCAAGTGTCGCACGTAGTTTTGGTAAACAAACTTTTTAAGAAGACTTAATTTCTGTTGATGTTTGCTATAAAACTCGTCTGGTGTGTCAAATAAGCCAAAATCTTGATTGATTCCCTTTTCTTGGATGTAAGTATGGTTTTTTTTCCATTCTATTTGTGGCTGTGCAAAATTATCTGTGTAAGCTCCATATCCACAAAAGGTAGTTTTGCAATCAGAAAATTTATTTTGTAATGCTTCCAAATAGGGTTTGTCAAGAATTAGTCCTTCTAAATTATACCACTTTCCGTCAAAAAAAACTTCCACCCAACTGTGTAAAATGTTTTTCGGAGCAAGTTTGTACCAAACTCCTGTTACTGCTCCTTTTTGCAATGCTTTATAAATAGTAAAACCGTGCATTCGGTTAGGAATATTTACTGCCCTTAACAGAGCCATAAAAAGATTTGCTTTTGTGTTGCATTGTCCGTAACCATCACTAATAACTTGAGATGCTGGTATGTTATCGTCAGTATTGTAGCCAAATTTAATTTCATCTCTAACATAATTGTATATTTTTTCTATTTTATCAGAGTCTGCCATTTTGTTCCATCCTCTATTTTTTATGAGTAACTGAATACTCGTATTACCGAAGTCTAAAATAGGAGTACTTTTGAGGTAACCTTTAAACTCTAATGATTTTTCTAGCTGTAGTTCCATTTTCAAATAAATTTTAGGTTGAATAATGAAACAAAGTTCTGATTATTTAAAGCCTCAAACTTGAATAAACTGGCTAAGTTTTATAAAATCACGAGGGCTAAACCCAAAATTTTCTTTGACCGTTCGGCTCAAGTGTCCACTATCTGAAAAGCCAACTTCATGGGCTATTTCTGTCAAAGGCTTTTTCCCAAAAAGTAATATGGCTTGCCTTACTTTAAGCCATAATTGTGCTCGTCGAAATGTAATGCCTGTTTGCTCTTTAAACAAATGAAGAAAACGACTCTTTGACAAGGCACAATAATCGGCTATTTCTTCAAGAGAAACTACTTGGGCAGAATTTTTACTCAAAAAAGCTAATGACATATTTATTCTTTTATCTTCTTTATGAATGGCATAATCACAAAAACAATCGTACTTGTTTATAATAGAATTAATTTTTTCTGATGAGAAAGACTTGGACACTAAAGCTCTTTTTAGTTCGGTAGTAGCAGGAGAGTTAATTTGTTTTATGTCTTCACTGAATAAATTTTTCCAAAAATGACCTAGGGTAGAAGCTGGGTTTAGGAGAAGTAGGAAAAATTTAGCATTAGAAATAACTTGATGATTTATATTAGATTGAATCAAGATAGGTAGGTCTGTTTCAATAACTTGTGTATTTGTTTTTATAGAAATTTTATTTTCTAAAGGAATACATAATTGAATAGCATAATGTTTATGAGATTGATTATTTTCAAAGTTTCCAATAAACCATCCGAAATTATCATTAATATGTATTTTGTTATTCATAACTGAAGAATATAACTTATTTTACTGTCTAAAAGACAGACCATATTTTATTGTGAAGTTGAATAATATCTAAATATGTCTTTTTAAATTTTGATAGGCTAAGTTTGGTATTACTAAATTGCTTGACAAATTGCCTCTGTTTTACCAACAAAAAGTATCTTGATAGTTTTATAATTCAAATTCTTTTTCCACAAGTTGATGATTGAGCATTGCACCAGCAATATTTCCAGCCGAAACAGCAAAAGCTACCGAACGAAAAGGTGTAGTAGCATCACCACAAGCAAAAATATTAGGTATATTCGTTTGACAAAATTCATTTACTTTTAAGTGTCCTTGTTCAGTTAGTTCACAACCTAGAGTTTCGGGGATTTTACAATGTTGCTCAAAAGGAGGACTTGTATAGATAGCTTTGATTTCAGTCATAGAATTATCTTTAAAAATGATTTGTTCCAACTGTCCGTTTTTGTGGTTGAAGGAGGTAACTTCTTTTTCAATTACAGAAATGTTGTGCCTAACTAATTTTGTATGTTGTTCTTCTGAAAAAGAGGGTTTTCCATTGGTAAAAATGGTAAGGTCTTTTGTCCAGTTTCGGATAAGACGAGCATAGTGAAAAGCTATTTCTCCGTTAGCTAAAATACCCGTTTTTTCATTTTTGACTTCGTAACCGTGGCAGTATGGGCAATGAATAATCGTATTTCCCCAACACTCTTCAAAACCCTCTAATTTTGGCAGAATATCTTTTACTCCTGTGGCAAAAATGAGTTTTTTAGCTTCAAAATCTTCTCCTTTTTCTGTTTCTATGACAAAGCCATTTTTAGTTTTCTTTCCAGTAGTAGCAAGGACTTTTTTTATTGTGACTGTATCATATTTTAAAACTTGGTCAAGGGCTTTTTCGGCAATTTTATGTGGTTTTTCTCCATCTTGTGTAATGAAATTATGCGAATGTGGCGTGTAACGATTGCAAGGAAGTCCACTATCGATAATCAGAACCTTTCTTAAGGCACGTCCTAAAGCCATAGCTGCCGAGAGTCCTGCATAGCTTCCTCCTACAATAATTACATCAAAATTGTTTTTATTTTTCATAAAGTTTAAAGTTGTTTTTTTAAATATCTAATCCAAAATTGAGAGTGTCTAGCCTTAAAAATAATCTTTTCGTTTCTTTTTTAGAAATAGCAGGAGATTTATGTAGAAGTGCAGGAATTTCTTTTGAAGACGATAAAGCACCTTTGAAAAGCATGGCATCACCGATTTCAAGTTGTTCAATTTTTTCCTTTGGAGTGTCTAATAATTTCTCATTTTCTGGCAAGATGAACATTGTTGCTTCTCCAAAATACGTACAAACTAAACGATAATCAATGATGTCAGTATGAAACTTTCGGCACATATCATTATTTACTATTGAAAGAATAAGACGTAGTTTTTTATTTTTTATCTGATTTACAAAATTCTCAACAAGTAACTCAATGTGTTCTCTCAAATGAGAAAAAGGTAAATGTTGTGCAAGATAAATCAGTACGCTTTGAGCATCTCCTTTGACATCAATTTTTGAAAAACTCTCTTGATTCAATAACTGATTAACTTCTTCTTTTACAAAAACAGAAGGCTCATGTTGCCAAATTACGGCACTATACTTTTCAATTTCTTTAAAAACGGAAGGGGTAGTTGATTTTAGGACGCTAGTATTTTCTAAGGTAATCATAAGTTTAGATGTTTTTATAAAAACCCTAAGGGGCTTGAAGACCCTTAGGGTTTGGATACTTTTACTGCCACTTTGGAAATGGGTCTTCAAACAAAAATCCGTTTTCCATTGCCTTGATTTCTCTATCTGTACAAAGGCAATTTTCTAGCTCTTTTTGGATAAGCTCTTTATCCATATCTTGTCCTATCCAAACGATTTCGTTTTGCCTATCTCCAAACTGCTTTGTCCAACGGCTTTCAATTTCTTCTCTATATTCTACAAAAGAAGGGTACATAATACGCTGCTCGTAAGGCATGCTTGCCCACCAAACACCTGCTGGTTCGGCTCTTAGGCTTCCTCCTGCTTGTGACCAATTAATGGCACTATCTGGACGAGAAGCCAACCAAAAAAGTCCTTTGCTGCGAACGATAGTAGAGTGGAATTGTCCTGCAATATATTCCCAAAAACGCTTTGGATGAAAAGGTTTTTGACTTCTAAAAACAAAGGAAGAAATACCATATTCTTCCGTCTCTGGAGTGTGCTTGTTTTGGAGTTCGGCTATCCAACCTGCCGACTGTGAGGCTTTTTCAAAATCAAAAGAACCTGTATTCAAAATATTCTTGAGGTCTATCTTTCCAAAACTTGTTTCGATAATTTTAGCCTGTGAATTGAGCTTTTGAAGGATTTGCTTTAAAGAACCTGCTTCTTCTTTACTTACTAAATCAGTTTTGTTAAGTAAAATCACGTCTGCAAATTCTACTTGCTCAGTAAGAAGATTTACGATAGTGCGCTGGTCTTGTTGGTCGTCGTTGAGTTCTTGGCTATAAACGGTGTCTTTGCTGCCGAAGTCTTTCCAAAAATTATAGGCATCTACAACGGTTACCATTGTATCTAAGCGAGAAAAACGACTCAAGTCGATGTTATTTTCCTCGTCTTTAAACGTAAATGTCTGTGCTACTGGAATCGGCTCACTAATTCCTGTACTTTCGATGAGCAAATAATCAAAACGGTCTTCTTTTGCTAGGCGTTCTACTTCTACCATTAAGTCTTCACGAAGCGTACAGCAGATACAACCGTTTGACATCTCTACTAATTTTTCTTCTGTTCGGCTAAGTGTGTTTTGGTCTTTGACAAGCCTCGCATCTACATTAACCTCACTCATATCATTGACAATTACAGCTACTTTTAAGCCTTCTTTGTTGTTCAAAACATGATTGAGAAGTGTTGTTTTTCCTGCTCCTAAGAAGCCACTTAGTACTGTTACTGGAAGTTTTTTATCTACTGTTTTCATATATTTTTTGATTAAAAATTAGCACTCTTGACAAGTATTTTTTCTGTGCCATAAATTATAACTGTGCAAAACCACTAAAAAGACTGTGGAAAAATACATCGGTAGTTCGCCCCATAATTCTAACTCAAACTTTTCTTGGACGATAGAAATCATCAGAATTCCCCATACCATCCAAAAAGCGTACTTAGCCCATTGCTTTTGGCTGTGAAAGGTAGCGTGTCTGATAGCAAAAAAAGAGAGAACTAAGAAGATAATATCTATAACAGACCAGTACCAAATAGGCTGCTCATTACCTAGTGCAAGCCACGTTGAGGAAACAAGCAAAAAAGGCGTTAGGGCGCAATGTAAGGCACAGGCAAGGCTTGCCAAAATACCAAGATAGTCTGCTTTTTTAGAATTTAGTAAAGGTTTGATAAGCTGATAAATTTGAAATTATTTTTTTAAATGCAACAATGTTGCAAATATAAGTATTTTTAAGTTAAATGCAACAGAGTTGCAAAAATGAATTTTCAATCAAAAAAATTATCTTTACAAAAAATAATTAGCTATCTAGCTTAAAAAACTATGCAAAAAAAAATAATTATTACTGGAGGGTGTGGCTACATTGGTTCGCATACTGTTGTGGAATGTCTAGAAAACTACACTAGAAAAAATGGCTATGACGAAGATTATGTAGTTGTTTCTATTGATAGTTACCTCAACTCTTCTGCATCTGTGGTTGAAAATATTAAGAAACTAACAGGTAGAGAAGTCAAAAATTATGATACAGATTTGTGTGATTATGAAAAGACAAAAAAGATTTTTGAAACTGAAAGTAAGGATTCAGAACTGATAGGAATTATTCATTTTGCTGCTTTAAAGTCTGTTCCAGATTCGGTAGCTGACCCAGTTTTTTATTACCAAAACAACCTCAACTCACTTCTCAATATTTTGAAATTGAGTAAAGAATATAAGGTGAAAAACTTTATTTTTTCTTCTTCTTGCTCTGTGTATGGGAATGCAAAAGAACTTCCTGTTTCTGAAAATACGCCTTTTGGTGTAGCAGAATCTCCGTATGCTTATACCAAGCAAGTAGGTGAGCGAATGATAATTGATTTTGCCAAAACATCTGAACATCAAAAATTTGTTTTGCTTCGTTATTTCAATCCAGTAGGAGCTCATGTTTCGGCACAAATTGGAGAAGACCCTAAAAATCCACCCACTTCACTTGTTCCAATCATAACACTTACGGCAGCAGGAAAGCGAGACAAAATGCATGTTCATGGAAGCGATTACGATACTCGTGATGGCTCTTGTATTCGGGATTATATTCACGTTTCAGATATTGCAGAGGCACACCGTTTGGCAATTGATTATTTAGTTAAAAATAAAGAAACAGCTGAACAAATAGAAATTTTTAACTTAGGAACAGGCAATGGAGTAACCGTCTTGGAAGCTATAAAAGCCTTTGAAAAAGTTAGTCATCAGAAACTAAATTATGAACTGGGAGAACGCAGAGAAGGAGATGTTGTAGAAATTTATGCAGACAATCAGAAAGCAAAAACTGTTTTGGGTTGGATTCCAAAATATGGCATTGAGGAAATGATGTCTTCAGCGTGGAAGTGGCAAGAAAGAAACGTATAAAAAAATACCTATCAGAAGTCTGATAGGTATTTTTGTAATATTTTTTGTTAGTTGTAGTTTATCTACGATGAAGTCTCCATTGTGTAGAGTGGTCGCTCGCATAAACGATAATATAATCATCATTACGATAATAATCTACATCATAGATATCACCTTTTCCGTCTTTTACAGTGTAGAGAAAACCTCCCTCTCCAGTATCTTCTAAGTTGTGAAAATCGATAATATCAAATTTGTGCCATTCTCCATTGCTAGAGAAATACACTTCCATTACTTGCGTATTGGCAGTATTCGTTTTGAGTTGAACAGAGAAAACATCTCCATCGTAAGTAAAGTATTTTTGTGCTGCTGCATTAGATTGCAGAACGAACATCAGCATCATCGCACACAGAGAAGAAAATAAAAATTTCATAATAGAATAAATTTAGAGTATAGTAATATGATTTAGTAATTAAGCACATCAAGGCATTGACAAACAACGTGCAAATTTTAAGAATTATTAGTAATTTCAGTCTTTAATTATATAAAACCTTTGTAAGTTTATATTTTGATTGTTTTTTGATTTTTAGTGTTTTGTTTTGTTATTTGTTGTTTTTGCAAAATATTAATCTGTCAAAATTATTTTTTGAAGAATACTGTTTTATTGAAAAGCCTATCGCTATATAGAAATAGACACAATTTGATTTTTACTAAATAACTAACCATCAGACCCATAAAAAATTGTAATAATCTTTATTAGCTATACTGTCAAATCTAATAACTTATCACTATATCATGTGTTATCTTTAAATGCAAAGTTTTTATCCACCACACTTAATCACATTTACTTCTATGCCTTATTCAACAACTGAATTTGAAACCTCTCCAGAACTTACCCAAAAACTATATGACAACAGTATTATCAAAAACTATGAAAAAGGAGATACTATTTTAGAAGAAGAATCTTCTATCCGTTCCATTCCCATAGTGTCAAAGGGAAGTATTCGTGTTATTCGAACAGAAGAGGATGGAAGGGAAATTTTACTCTATTACATCAAAGCAGGAGAGAGTTGTATTATGTCCTTTTTAGGAGGAATGCACAATGAAAAAAGTAAAGTTAGGGCAGAGATAGAAGAGGATGCCGAAATTCTTTTTCTTCCTATTGATAAGGTAATGCTTTTTATAAAAGAATATCCTGAATGGCTAAATTATATTTTTAGACTTTATCACAAGCGTTTTGAAGAACTTTTAGATGTCGTTAATGCTATGGCTTTTAAAAAAGTAGATGAACGTCTCTTACATCTTTTACAGAAAAAAGCCAAGCTAATAGGTTCAAAAACTATTTCTATCACTCATGAACAGCTTGCCAACGAACTCGCCACAGCAAGAGTAGTTGTTTCTAGGCTTTTAAAACAATTAGAAAACAACGGAACAGTAGAACTAGGGAGAAACAAAATCAAACTTCTGTAACAAAAGTAGCTGATAAAGCTCTTGAAAATCTTCATTTTTGTAGAAAAAAACATATCTAAATCCTCGTTGATAGTTGTATTTTTAGCCTCAACGACGGTTGTATCAACTCATTTTCTATAAAAATTATGGTGGAAATTTTAGGTTATTTGGCTGCTATCTTGATTGGACTTTCTCTTGGACTTATTGGAGGAGGAGGAAGTATCCTAACTGTTCCTGTGTTGGTGTATTTATTTGCCATTGAGCCAGTAGTAGCAACGGCATATTCACTTTTTATTGTCGGACTGACAAGTAGTGTAGGAGCTTTTAATTATTTCAAGCAAGGTTTGGTTAAGCTCAAAACGGCTCTGCTTTTTGGTATTCCGTCTATTTTTTCGGTGTTTTTGACACGAAATTATCTTATTCCTACCATTCCAGAAGAAATTTTTAGTGTAGGTAGTTTTACACTTACCAAAGGTGTTTTCTTGATGGCTCTTTTTGCTGTCTTGATGATACTTGCTTCTTATAAAATGATTACTTCTAAAAATAAGCCTAAAGAAACGGTTAAAAAGCAAACTTCTCAAAGCACTAAAGAATATGTTTTGATAATACTCCAAGGACTTTTTGTAGGAATGATAACAGGCTTAGTGGGTGCAGGAGGTGGATTTATCATTATTCCTGCTTTGGTTTTTCTTCTAGGTTTGGAAATGAAGGAAGCCATCGGAACATCGCTTACTATAATCACTCTAAATTCACTATTTGGTTTCTTAGTTTCACAAAGCCATATTCAAACTGACTGGACGCTACTTTTAGGACTTTCAGCTATGGCAATTATAGGCATTTTTATAGGAATGCGACTTGCCAAAAATATAGACGGAGCAAAACTCAAACCTCTCTTTGGATGGTTTGTACTGCTCATGGGAAGTTATATTTTATTGAAGGAGTTGGTTTTTTGATTGCTTATTATGGTTCATTTCGCAACTGCTCTATTTGTTCAAGTGTTAAGCCTGTATGTTTGGCGATATCTTGATTAGAGAGAGGCGTTTCAAACAAACTTCTTGCAATTCTTCTTTGCTCTTCTTGTTTGGCTGTGTAGATTATGCTGTTTTCAATACGCCTATTTTCTTGAAAACGGTCATACATTTTCTTCTCTTCTTGAGTAAGAACTTCGTACTGTAATTTTTCTTTAGCTTTGTCTAATCCTTTAGCCTTGAAAGATTCTTTTACTTCGCTATTTTTAAGAAAATACACCCATTCATCAAGCGTATTTTTGGCTACATCGTCAAAATTATTGACTTTCAAAATATAATATTTTGGAAAAATATCTGATACTTTAGCCACATCATAATTTTGAACTTGCATCGTAGTAGGAAGTAAAATATCGTTTTCGTGTATTCCTACAAACTCGCCTTTATACTCATAGACGTAATCTTTTCCTTGCCCTAAACCAAAATACACGATATTGATAGAATATATTTTTTTTATTGTTCCGTAAGGTTCGCCTTCTTTGATGTATTCAGTTACCAATTTTGAAACACCATATAACATACGATGAAAATAATCTACCTCTGAATCGTTTTGGACTTCTACTAACATCAACTCATTTTTATCAGACTTTACCAAAATATCTACTCGGTTGTATTTATCGTACTCATCTTGTTTATTGCCTTCACTTTCTAAAATACTTTCTATCGAAACATCAAAACGCAGAAGTTCAGATAAAAAGCCTTCTAGAATACCAAAATTGGCTTTGTGACGAAGCAATTTTTTCATTGCCCAGTCAAAACGGATTAGTTTTTTGTTCATGCTTTGGTTTTTTGATACTGATGAAAGATTATACTTTATTGGCAGTAACTAACTTCTTCAAATAACAGAGACTTATTTTTGAAACTGTTTCAATGTCTCTAAACTGTTTCCCAAGTAATATTTTTTTAACATTTTAACTACTCTCTCGTGATTTTCTTTTAATGTATTTAGATTCCAATGAGAGTATGTCATAAAAATATAATTAGTATTTGCTCTATTTTCAATAGACCCTTTGTACTTCTGCTTTTTTATAGGATATTTATTGTTACTTAGAGAGGCATTTTTCTTCCTATCTACTAAAACTATATTTCCTAAACGATGTATCCATGTTCTATGTTCTTCTTCTGTGATATTCCAATCTAAGTAATTAATTTTTTGAGGAATTAAATGTTCAACGGAAGATGTGTTTCTATTATAATATAGTTTAGTGTTCAGATTAGTAGAGAGTAAGTCGATTTTTAAAAGCAAATAACGAGTTTTATTGATTTTAGAACCAGAAAAACTACCCCAGCGTTCAGACTCAAGTAAATCAAACAATTCTTGTAAATCAATTTGTGTAGAAGCCTTCTCATCTTGATAGTCATACACTAAAATTTCATTATCTAAAAATGCATCACAGCAGGCTTTTGGGTCAGAGTAACGAGATTTTAAATCATCCATTCTTCTTAACATTATAAAAATCCTTGACTGTAAGTTTCTTTTTCCAGTAAGCCAAGAAGCTGAGCAAATATTATCTAGCTTTATCAAGAAATCGACTATTCGATACTCTCCAAAACATTCTTTATAATGCATCAAAGGAGCAAAATATGTATTTCCGAATGTGGTGTTTAGTATAAAAACAAGATTTGAGAAAAAATTTTCATACGAAACTTGATGAAAGTTAGCATTACTTATCTTATCTAAATGATCTATGTATTTACCAACATAATTGAAAGTCCCTTCACCTTTTTCTAAATAATTTCGTGAGTACATAAAATTAAATCCTTTTGTGAGACTTTGATTGTCATCACTCCTATACTTCATTTTTATAAATACTAAAGCCCACAAAAAATCATCAAAAGATTTGTAAGGTAGATCTATGCTGTTTTCATAGTCTCCCCACTTCTTTGCTAACCTTTTTCTCAACGTATGATCTTTGACTTCTCTAAGGTTTTGCGCTCTCAAAATATCACTTACTTGTAGTTGCAACCCTCTGCTATTAAGTACTGTAAAGAGATTATAAGCATCATCAAGATTATTTGGAGTAGCTAAATAAAGAGCAAGAACTTTCGTAGATAGAAAAGTATAAAAATCATTTATATATTTTTGAGGACTTTCAAACTCTTGTAGTTTAAAATTCCACCATTTTTTCATCGACAAAATAGCATTTGCCATATTTTTCACAGAACTACTGTCTTTCTCTGCTATTATCTCACTTAGACGACACTTATTCAAAGTTCCTTCTGGTCTTATGACAAACTCGTTTAAAAAATTACTATCATCTCTTATTTCAAATTCAATTCTGTTCCTTTCTGGTATGCCATCAAATTCATCTTTTTCTTGTCGCATCCTCTCAGACACTTTCTTCCTTAGGGATTCACTTTCAGAGAGGTCTCTTATAACTGCTTGTAAAAGATAAAGAGTTATGAATCTCTGTTGTCCATCCAATATATCTTGACATACATACTCTAAATTATCATCTCGTTTTATCTTGGTATTCCATATCATACACCCAAGAAAGTATTCCTTCTTTTTATCACTATCAAGAGCTTTAGAAATATCCTCCAATAGTGCTGTAATTTGTTCCTCCCCCCAAACATATGGTCTTTGGTATTCAGGAACATTATAAAAACAATCAGGAGCAAAAATATCTTTAATATATTTTTTTCCAGTATCTAAGTTATAATTATCCATATTATTTAAAACGTATATTTTATGAAATATAAATGTAATTATAAAAAGGGTAAAAACAAATGTAATTTTTTAATTCCCACAAAAAACCTAAAATTCCCTTAAAAAAATTGTTCTGTAACAAAAGTAGCTGTACACAAACAACCTAACTACTAATTTTGTAGTATCTTAAAGGAACAAAAGATTCCTAGAAGAAATTTTTCAACACTTTTCAAATTTAAATATCATATCATTATGAACATCGAACAAATATATACAGGCTGTCTAGCACAAGGAGCATATTATATCACTTCTGAAGGTGAGGCTGCCATTATTGACCCACTGCGTGAAGTAGAACCCTATTTGGAAAGACTTAAAAAAGATGACGTAACATTAAAATACGTTTTCGAAACACACTTTCACGCCGATTTTGTTTCTGGGCATTTAGATTTATCTAAAAAAGCAAATGCTCCTATCGTTTATGGCGCAACAGCAAAACCTAGTTTTGAAGCCATTATTGCAGAAGACGGACAAGAATTTAAGGTAGGAAAAATTACTATCAAAGCTCTTCATACCCCAGGGCATACAATGGAAAGTACTACTTACTTACTTTTAGATGAAAATGGAAAAGAACACGCTATTTTCTCTGGCGATACACTTTTTATTGGTGATGTAGGTCGTCCAGATTTAGCTCAAAAAGCTGCTAGTATGACACAAGAACAACTTGCAGCAACGTTATATCACTCTTTGAGAGACAAAATAATGACTTTGCCAGATGAAGTTATTGTTTATCCTGCACACGGGGCAGGAAGTGCTTGTGGTAAAAATATGAGTAAAGAAACTGTTTCTACTATTGGAGAGCAGAAAAAGACAAACTATGCCCTTCGTGCAGATATGACAGAAGAAGAGTTTATCAAAGAAGTTACTGATGGACTTTTACCTCCTCCAGCTTATTTTGGAATGAATGTCGCTATGAATAAACAAGGTTACTCTAGCATTGATGATGTCATGGAAAAAGGTCAGCAGCCTTTGAGTGTAAAAGAATTTGAAGTAGCTGCTGAAGAAAGTGGAGCGTTAATTTTAGACACTCGTAATCCGAATGAGTTCCATAAAGGATTTGTTCCTCAGTCTATCAATATCGGAATTGATGGTGGATTTGCTCCTTGGGTAGGTGCAATGATTCGTGATGTAAAGCAGCCAATTTTGCTTGTTGCAGATGAAGGCAGAGAAGAAGAAGTAATTATCAGACTTAGTCGTGTTGGTTTTGATAACGTCTTGGGGTATCTCAAAGGAGGTTTTGAAGCTTGGAAGTCAGAAGGAAAAGAAGTAGATACAGTAGATAGAATTTCTCCAGAGGAGTTTGCTTCTCGTTTTGATAAAGAAAAGAGCAAAGTTGTAGATGTTCGTAAGCAAAGCGAATACGAAGCACAGCATGTAGAGGAAGCGTACAACAAACCTTTAGATTTTATCAACGATTGGGTAAGAGACATCAATCCAGATGAGCATTTCTTTATGCACTGTGCAGGTGGGTATCGCTCTATGATTGCAGCTAGTATTTTGCAAGCTCGTGGATATAGAAACTTCACTGAAATTGAAGGAGGTTTTTCTAAAATAGATAAAAATACAGACGTTCCAACTTCAAATTTTGTCTGCCAAAGCAAGACGCTTTCTAAATAAGACCTCTAACTAACCTATAAGGTCTCCAAGACCTTATAGGTTTCATAAAAAACAGCTATGAATATTCAAATACAAGTAGAAAATATAAAATGTGGAGGCTGTATGAATTCTATTAAAACAGCCTTACTCAAAAATCAAGAAGTAGAGCAGGTAGAAATAGACAAAGAAACAGAAACAATTACTATTCAAGCCAAAACATCTGCCGAGCGTGCTACTTTTGTGAATTTGCTCTCAAAATTGGGCTATCCAGAAAAAGGAGAAAATGATTTTATGCATAAAGCAAAGTCTTATGTGAGTTGTGCTGTCGGAAGAATGAGTAAAGAAAATTAGGGCTGTAAACAAGGCTTCTAAAGTAAATTGCCCACCTTTTGTAATAAAAAATTAGGAAGAAATTAAAAATAAAATTTTTATCCCCAGTAGTCTATTGACTACACTTAGTGAAAACAGAATCAAATCATGATAGAATTTATAACCCAACCGTGGTCGTGGTATGTAGCAGGTATTTTAGTAGGACTAACAGTGCCTACACTTCTTATTATTGGTAACAAATCTTTTGGAATTAGCTCTTCATTAAGACACGTTTGTGCTATGTGTATTCCTGCCAAAATTCCATTTTTTCAGTATGATTGGAAAAAGGAAATTTGGAATTTATTTTTTGTTGTCGGAATCCTTTTGGGTGGAGTGTTGGCAGCCAACTTTTTGACTAATCCAAATGATGTTCAAGTTTCGGCAGACCTACAAAAAGATTTAGCCAATTATGGAATTACAAATTATTCTAATCTCGTTCCTTTAGATATTATAAACTGGGATAGTCTCTTTACACTCAAAGGATTTCTATTGATTGTTGTGGGTGGTTTTTTAGTGGGATTTGGTACTCGCTATGCAGGAGGCTGTACGAGTGGACACGCCATTATGGGAATATCTAACCTTCAATTGCCCTCCCTTATAGCTACGTGTTGTTTTATGATAGGAGGTTTTATTATGGCAAATTTGATATTACCACTTATTCTTTCTCTATAAAATTAAAAATATATCCAGTCTGATTGTTGTTCTGACTGATAAAATAAAAAATATTATGCAAAATCAAACAGTATCTTTCAAAGCATCTATTTCTGATACCAATCGTAGAAAAGACTCTATTTGTATTAATGAAAGTGAAGTTAAAGAGAAATGGTATCATAACTTCAAATATCTTTTTGTAGGAATCGCCTTTGGTATTGTGTTCGTAAAAGCTGAAATAATTTCTTGGTTCAGAATACAGGAGATGTTCCGTTTAGAGTCTTTCCACATGTATGGTGTAATAGGAACAGCTATTCTAGTAGGAATGACTTCTGTTTTTATTATTAAGAAATTTAATATCAAAACACTTTCTGGTGAAAAAATTGTTTTCAAAGATAAAGTTTTCAACAAAGGTCAAATCTTTGGAGGACTTATCTTTGGCTTAGGTTGGGCTATGACAGGTGCTTGCCCTGGTCCTTTGTTTGCTCAGATTGGAACAGGAGCAACAGTTGTGGCGATTACACTTCTTAGTGCCATAGCAGGAACTTGGACGTATGGACTTTTAAGAGAGCGATTGCCTCATTAATTTTACTAAATGCTGTTGTTGGTATTTTAGTATAGAGATACCAATAAGTAAGACCATTTTTCTTATCGAAAAATGGTCTTTTTGTGTTATAATTTCTAAATCTTATTATTGATAAATAAACATTAAAATCTATTCCAACGTTTATCAGCTAAACCAAATTAATTTATTCCACTTAATTTTTGCAGAAATGAAACTTCTATTTTCTAATCTATTTGTTTTAAGCTCTCTAATTTTTTTTTTAGTAAGCTGCAATAATACACCTAAAACATCAAACGCATCGGATATGACAACTACTAATCCCACCTCAGCAGAAACGGTTTATGAATTTAAAGTAAAAGATATTGATGGAAACGATGTCGATTTATCTAAATACAAGGGCAAAAAGCTAATGATTGTCAATGTAGCTTCAAAATGTGGTTTTACTCCTCAGTATGAAGATTTACAAAATGTAAAGGAGAAGTATAGCGATAAAGTGGCTGTTTTGGGTTTTCCTGCCAATAACTTCGGAGGACAAGAACCAGGTTCAAACAAAGAAATTAAAGAGTTTTGTTCTACAAAGTTCAATGCCGATTTTGATATGTTCTCTAAAATTTCGGTTACTGGAGACGACCGTGCGCCACTTTACACATGGTTGGCTGAAAAAGCAGGTGAAGAACCGTCTTGGAACTTTTGTAAATATGTAGTGAGTGAAGATGGAAAAACAGTTCAATTTTATAATTCAAGAATGAATCCGATGGAAATTGCAGAAACATTATAACAAGGTATAAAAATGAAACTTTTAGGGAGAAGATTTGTCTTTTCCCTTTTTTATGAACCTTAAATTGTTTTTAAATCGTTATTTTAGAAAAACAAATCTAAAAGTTAAATTATTATGAGACCGATAACATTAAGTCTAACGCTAGAACAAGTCTTAGAATTTGTCCAAAATCTGCCTAAAGAATACAAAGAAGCTGTAAAACAGAAATTAGAAGAAGAGCAAGTAGATAAAATAAAGCAACTTGAATCAGGTTATATATCTAAAAACTCAAATAAAGAGTTTACCCCTCTACCTTCTCAAAACTCAATAGAATCAATAAATGAAAATACTGAACAACCAAAAAAGTCAATAGTTGATGAAATTTCAGGTATTATCCAAGATAATAATCTTCCTGATTACAAGGAGTTGAGAGATGCTTCTATCATAGAAAATTACCAACAGAAATCATGAACATATTTATAGATACTAACATTCTTATTGATGTTATAGGAAAAAGAGAAGACTTCTTTGAAAATGCACAAAAAATATTGAAATTAGGTGAAGAAGGAACTATCAACTTATTCATATCTCCTCTTTCTTTAGTTAATAGTTTGTATATTCTCAAACGCACTTATAAAATTGATGAAGAGAGAGTAAAAACTATTTTAAAACAAATTACAACTTTTATAAAAGTTACAGACATGACAGGAAAAAATGTTGATGATGCCTTAAATTCTAATTTCAAAGATTTTGAAGATGCTTTACAGAATTTTAGTGCAGAAAACAATACTATTATTTCTGTTATCATAACTAGAAATCCACAAGACTTTTCTAGTTCTTCATTGCTTGTTCAAACTCCAAAAGAATTTTTAGATACCAATAATTTCAATGAGAAAAATAGTTAGTTATCCTATTCTTAATCCAAATACCAAAATATCATCAATTTGCCTTTCTCTGCCCTTCCATTCTTCAAACTTATTTTCTAAGAAATCTTTTTGTTTGCTCATAGGTTTTTGACTTGCTTCTAAAAGCAAATTTCTTAGCCCTTTCAACATTAATTTTCTACCTTTTTGTCCTCCAAATTGGTCTTGAAGTCCGTCAGAACATAAATAAAATGTAGTAGGGATAAAGTTTTGATTCTCATCATAGAGAGAAAGCATTTGATTTGTAAAAACTATTTTTTTACGTTTTTGTTCTCCTCCTATACTGCGTTTGTCTGCTTTCAAAACTTGTAGCTCTTCTTTGTTGTCTTCTTGAACAAAGTACAAAGGATTCATTGCTCCTGCATATTCTATGTGCGAGAATGAATCGTCTGTTTGCCTATGTAGAGTAATCACAACAGCATCCATTCCATCTACATTTTTAGAATCATCTTGTTTTAAGGCTTCGAAAATACCGTTATGAAGCTCTTCCAAAATTTGTGCTGGGTCTGTTACATTATTGACCTTTACAATAGAATTTAGAAGCTGAGTGCCTATCATAGACATAAAAGCCCCTGGAACGCCATGTCCTGTACAGTCAGCTACAATGAATATAATTTTATTATCTACTTCTTCAAAAAAGTAAAAATCACCACTCACTACATCACGAGGCTTGTACAATACAAAAAAATCATTTTTGCCTTGTTTGTTCAAGCTATTTTCTATCCTTTTATTAAAGGGTAAAATAGCTTCTTGTATGCGCTTGGCGTATGTAATACTAGAATTTATATTTCTATTTTGCTCTTGCAGTTCATTTTTTTGTTGATTTACCATTTCTACAGTAATATTCAATTCCTCATTTACCTGTCTCAAACTTTCTGACTGAATAGTAATTTCTTCTTTTTGAGTTTCTAACACTGTATTTTTTTGAACGACTTCTTGTGTACGCTCTTTTACGATAGCTTCTAATCTTTCCTTCGAACGCTTCAAACGCAATGTATAGGCTCTCACAATTCCATAAACTATTAAAATTGCCAAAAGCAGATAGACAAAGTAAGCAAAAGCAGTTTTATAAAACGGAGGTTTGACGGAAAATGAGAATGAATCTGGTGTACTAATTTGATTAAGAAAGTTTTTTGCTTGCACTTCAAAAACATAATCTCCTTTGTCTAAATTAGTATATTCTTTTTGTGTTTGGTTTGTCCACTCCGACCATTCATTTTCATAACCTTTCAATCTAAAACGAAACAGGGTTTCTTTTTCAAGATAATAAGCTGGAGCTGCATAGCTAAATACAAATGAATTATTCTCATACTTAAAACTGCTATTTTTTTCCAATATTTCATTTGGATTTCCTTCTCCATAGAAAATAATACTATCTGAATTTGAAAGTTTTATCTCTCTAATGAAAGTAGAAAATTCTGAAGGCTTACCATAACTTAATTGAGGCTGATAAAGTGCAAGTCCTTCACTGGTTGCTATCCAATACACTACTTTTTGATTGATTTTGTCTTCTAAAATAGTTTGAATTTGTCCATCAATGGCTAAAAGTGTAGTAGAGTCAGATTTGTTTTTATTGCCATTTGGATAAATAATTTTGTTGGATAAATCCCAGTGATTATTTTGAGAATCTATGAAGAGATTTTGAGTCAAAATAAAATCACTTTTTGAATAAGGCTCAAAAATTTGTTTTTCATAATTAAAGTTGTATTCTTTTCCTGCTGATTGAAAAATAATTTTGCCATTCTCTTCTATCATTCTACAATTTGCTATCTCTTCTAATCCTTTTGTTTGTAGTATTACTTTAGCATTTTCAATATTTTTTTTGGAAAAATCTGTGATATGAATTTGATAAAAACCTTTTGTTGGGTTTTGTGTCCAAACAAAGCCAAATGTGTCCTCAATGACTTTACGAGTAATAACTTCTTCCATTGCTTTTACTTCGCCCAAACGTACAAATCTATCCTGACTTTGTTGATAGCGCAAAACTTCAAAACCTTGATATTTTCCATTATAAAAAATAGAACTATCTTTTTTTGAGCGACCTATTGCCATAGTAGCCCAATCACCATTTACATTTTGAATAACTTTTTTATCTGCAACATAGAAAAAGCCACGGTTTCCACTTGCTACTACAAACTTAGAAGTGGTAACAGGCACAATTTCCCAACATTGAGTATGAGGAAAACCGTTGACCAATTCAAAATTGTTGTTTTTTAGAAAAAATAAACCGTTGTTGGCAGCAATATAAATTGTACTGTCTTCATTTTTATAGGTTTGATTGACACGAGTAATAACATTATGATTGAAGTCAAAAAATGTGAAGGGAAGCTCAAAAGAAATTTTGGCTAACCCTTTATAAGTGGCTGCCCAAATAGCATTCTGACTATCTACATATACTTTAGCAATGTCATTCGAAATCAAACCTGTTTTCTTATTGATGTGCTGCACTACTTCTCCATTGACATTTATTATCAAAATACCATCATCAAAAGAACCTAAAACATAGTAGTAATTTTGCTCTTTGTCTTTAAAATAAGTAGCTGTGTATAAATAATTTTTTGCTATCCAGTCGTTAGCAGGTGTTTGAAATTGATAGACGCTATCTTTTTCATCATCATATATGAATGCACCAGTTTCTGCTCCAAATAAAAGTAATTGATTTTCTCTGTGTGGAAAGAAACCTTTTATATTATCAGAAGTCAAATAGCCTGTGTCTAACTTTTTCATCCATTCTCCATCTATTTTTTCAAATAAGCCTTTGTCTGACTTGTTTAGAAGAAGACGATTTTCGAATTGAAATAGATTTAGTTTGTTTTCTCCTTTTTGTTTATCTACTACAAAACTACTATCAGCAGGGTTGAACTTATAATAAACGTCTTCACTAGCAAAGTAAACTTCGTTTTCAAAATAATCTACTCTAGTAATAAAAGTTAAATCTTGGTGTTCTTTTGGTAGAAGAGTAGAAAGAGAATGGTAAGTGAGTTTTCCATTTTTATCAGCACTCATATAACCTACATCTGAATCATCAGCAATATATAAATTTCCTTTTTCATCAAGAACTATATCCCTAACTCCTCCAGCAGTAGACGTTTTGAGTTTTTTCCAACTGACACCATCATATTGTAATAAGTTATCTCGTGTAGCAGCATATATTTTTCCTTGTTTGTCTTGTATAACTGTCCATATAACACTTCCATCTTTGTAAGTTTTTCTATCATAATTTTGAATAAAAGGCGTTCCGTTGATTTCAAATTGTGCAAGACAAACTTGAGAAGTAAAGCAACATAATAGAAACAGTAAGAGAAATAATTTTTGAATGCTTTTCATAAGTAAAGTTGGAAGAATAGAAGTGATTTCAAGATACTAAAATACTATAAACCAAAAAATATTTAGATGCATAATTTGTGAAAATAAAATAAATAGCATACATTTGAAAATATAGCTATACACATTGTTTAGTACATCTTAACTCAACAAAAAATTATTCTTATGGATAAGAAAAAAGCAAAAAAGTCATTAACAGAACTTTCATTATCTGTTACTTCATTGACAACAGAGGAAATTACTCAAGTGACTGGAGGGTTACGTAGAGAAAGCAGACGTAAGTCTCTTGAAACACGTCAAGAGAGAGAGTTGAAAACTAGAAGCTAATGACATAAAAAAAACTGTAGTAATCAATTATTACAGTTTTTTTTATCATCATATTTTATGGAAAAAAATAAAATTTTAATTATTAGTAATACTTCTGATTATGAGGTAGATGAAATAGAAAATAACCTTGCAAAAGAAGTATGTTTCAGAATAAATACAGATACTCTAAACATAGAATATAATATTTATATAGATTTAGAAGACTTTGAGTTTAGAGTAACTAATAAAAATACAAATATTTCTATATCCTCTGAAGAAATAAAGACAATTTGGTGGTCAAGAGATGTAAATATGGATAGCTCAGAGGTAGAAGAGCATTTAAAGACTTTTTTGATACAAGAATATTCTGCTAGTCTGTATGCCTTGTTAGCTTGTGCTGAGAATTCTTCTATAAAAATTGTGTCTAATCCTAACTTTACACGACAAGCAGCAGACAAAGCCAAACAGCAAATACAAGCAAAAAAAGTAGGTTTTCAAATACCTAAGCAAATCATTACCAACACGGTAGAGTCTTTTGAAAGATTTGCTAAAGATAAAACAATACTTTTCAAGTCTATTTATGGTTCAGATTATATAGTAAAGGAAAATACTGAAAATGCTTATTTTACATATCCGACTACCATTACTCAAGAAATGTATGAATGGATTATAAATGATGAGATTGATTTTCACATTTATCATTTTCAAGAAAAACTAGATTTTATTTTTGAGTACAGAGTCGTTGTTTTTGGAGACCAACTATATGCGTTTAAAATAGAAGGAGATTATACATTAGATTGGCGACGCTCCGAAGATAAAATTAAATTTACTTACATTAAGAATTTTGAATTTAGTCATTTATGTTTTGATTATCTTGCTTCTTTTAATTTGGATTTTGGAAGTTTTGATTTTATTCAAACTGAAAAAGGACTTTATTTTATAGAATGTAATAACCCAGGTTATTTCCTTTTTTTAGATAAGTCTAATAAACTGAACTTAGCTGAAAAGTTTGCTGCATTTTTAAAACAAGAGTAAAAGAAGTATCAATATCCATCCAAATTTCTTTTTATTGTATCTTACCTCAACATTTTCTCATAAAATAGGGTTGTATAGAACAGAGATGGTTTTGTTTATCAAAACATAGTTATACTATCGAATTTCGCTGAAAAAACAACACAATGAAAACTCTATTTTTCCCTATCTTAATTTTACTTTTTTTTATCTCTTGCAATGAAAAATCTACTTCTGCCAGTGAGCTTGATAAGGAAAAGAAAATTATCAAAATTAGTCCAAAATATATGGTTGTTCCTCCTACGAATGCGCCAGAAATTGATACAAAATTTGGTTGGGTAAATACTGAAAAGTCATACAAACTAGCTGATTTTAAAGGAAAAATAGTTTTGTTAGATTTTTGGACATTTGGTTGTATCAACTGCCAACATATCATTCCAGACCTTGAAAAGTTAGAACAAGAATTTGAAAACGAACTTGTCGTGATTGGTGTCCATTCAGCAAAATTTAGTGCAGAACAATCTACTCAGCGCATACGTCAGGCAGCCTTAAAATTTGGTGTTCATCATCCTGTTGTTAATGATGCAGATATGAAAGTATGGCAAAGTTATGGTATTCGTGCTTGGCCTACACTTACACTTATTTCTCCAGAGGGAAAAGTGGTTTGGCAACGTGCAGGGGAAAAATTCTATGAAGATGCTAGAAGTCAGATTATGGCTCTAAAAGTAAAGCATAAAGATATTCTAAACTCTGAAAAATTTGAATTTCAACTTGCCAAAGCAGAGAAAAAAGAACTGATGTTTCCTTCAAAAATCATTAGAGCCAATCAAGACGATAAAGAACCTGCCTTTTGGATAGCTGATAGTGGAAATAATAGGGTTTTAAAAATAAATTTGGAAGGCAAAGTTTTAGAGACTATTGGAAATGGTAAAAAAGGAAATACAGAAGGAAGTTTTGAAAACGTAGAGTTTTACGAACCTCACGGACTGGCTCTTTCTGAAAATGGTAAAAAACTCTACATTGCAGATACAAAAAATAACGTTATCAAAGAAGCAGATGTAGAAAACAAAACCGTCAAAACGATTGCAGGAACAGGCGAGATGAGTTATTATTTTGGAGATAAAAAATGGGGAGAAAATGTCAATCCAAACTCGCCTTGGGATTTGCTTATCGATAAAAAATATCCCAACACAATGTACATTGCAAGTGCAGGAAATCATCAGATTTTGAGAATGAACTTGCAGACTAACCAAGTAGAGCGTTTTGCAGGAAGTGGAAGAGAACAACTTACCGATGGAGACGACTTTAAGAAAGTAGCCTTCAATCAACCTAGTGGACTCACGCAAGCTGAGAACTTTTTATATGTAGCAGATTCGGAAGCTAGTGCCATTCGCCAAATAGACTTACAGAAAAAGGAAGTCAGAACGCTTGTCGGTTCTGGACTTTTTGATTTTGGAGATACGGACGGAACAGCACAAAAAGCCGTCTTACAACATCCAGTAGGCATTCTTCACGATAACAACAAAGTCTATATTGCTGATACCTACAATGGGAAAGTAAAAGTATTGGATTTAGAAAAAAATAGAGTAAAAACCCTCATTAGTGGACTTTCAGAGCCAAATGATGTGCTTCTGATTGGAGATTATTTGTATATTTCTGATACCAATAATCATCAAATTTTGAGAGTAAATACAAAAACGTTTGAGAAGGAAGTGATTTTGTAGATTTAGAGTTTAAGGTGTTGTTTCAAAAAGCATGGTGATTTAATTCTGTTTGTAGGGTCAGAGTGAGGCAATATGAACAAATAGTTACTTTTTTATTCGTTTTTCAGCAGCTAAGAAAGAGCTTATGGTATTATCTTTTTATTTTTCTTTATCAGGCCAGTCATGTATTACTTGATTATGAGGACTTGAAAGGAAAAAAAAGAGAGGAACTACTGAATGTCTCATAGAGTTAGGTCTTATATCAGATGTTTTATATAATTCTTCTTCTACTAGAAAATTGTATTTAATAGGGCAGCTCTTATAGAAATTATATATGTCTTCAAGTACATTTTCTTCTGTAATACTATTATTTTTACTGCTAGAATTGTAGCCTATTTTCTTACACATTCTAGCAAAATCAAATGCGATTTTATCAAACTGATAAGTGCGAATCTTACTATATGAATATCCTATGTTTATATCATAACCAATGAGATTAATAGCTTGTAAGTTAAAAATACTATCAAATTTATGTTTATACTCATACATGAGAGGAGTAATTTGTTTTTTGTCTAAGAAAATTTGTTTATCCAAAGTATTAGAAATAGAAATACAATTAGACATCTCTGAATAATTTATACTCATTAGACTGTCCAATTTGGGTAAATAAATTTTGATATAATCTATAAAGTCAGAGTAAATTATTTCTCCTTGTATTATGGGTGGATATACTTTAAATAAGTTTATGACACTATCTGTTACATGCATATACTCTTTAAACTCGGCATTAGTAAGTAATTTGATAAAGCAGTCTCCTCCCCGTTCAACAACAAGAGTACTATCTTTTCTAATATAACTACGATGATGCTCATAAATCTTATCTAATTTGTAAAGTTGTTTATATACGAAAGCACTATCTTTTAAGATAGTGTATTTCCCACAATACATTGGTAGTTTGGTTTGAGCAAAACAACAGGAGCTAATAACTATAAATAATAAACTGATTACGTATCTCTTCATGACCACAAATTTACTAAAACTCGCCCTTTTCTTTTACGTATGAGTTGTTGGTCTTTGTAATGGTAAGCCAAAACGAAAGACCAACAACAATAGAAAATTACATCTTTTGTAACTCATCATTTTCAATAATTTCTAATTCATTTTTACCATCATTAGCTGCCACTATCATTGCTTTGGCTACCTGTGAACTTTCGATGCCGTCGTATTTAGCTGGAATAATCGGACTGAAAAACTTTACAAAGACTTTTGAAATATCCTCTCCCAAACGGTCTTCGTTTCTATCTCCCAAGAGAAGTGAAGGGCGAGCAATGGTTATCTTTTCAAAATCTAATTGAGAAATAGCTTCTTCGATTTTGCCTTTGACTTCATTATAGTAAAAAAATGAATCTTTGTCTGCTCCCATTGAAGAAACAAGGGTAAATGATTTTGCTCCATTCTGTGCCATTACTTTTCCAAATTCCCAAATATAGGTGTAATCCACTTTATAGAAGGCTTCTTTGCTACCTGCTTTTTTCATCGTTGTTCCCAAAGCACAAAAAGCATCGTCGCCTTGAATTTCATTGCTATATATAGATAAGTGGTCAAAATCTACGACTACATATTCTACTTTTGGTAAGTCAGAGGCTTTTGGTTTGCGTGTGAGAGCCAAAATTTTGTCGTAACGGTTGTCTTCTGAAAGGTGTTTGATAAGCTCTTGTCCAATAAGTCCAGTGCTTCCTGCAATAACGGCTGTTTTTCCCATGGTGATATTAAATTTCTAGTGAGGTAAAGGATAATTCTATTTTAGTAAAAACAAATCAAAGGACAAATGTTTTTTTGAAAATAATAAATTCGTTGTAATACAAAAGCCTCTGCCAATAGTTTGTACTTTTGTAGAAAGATAAAACATTACAAAATCAAAATTATAAAATGGACAAAAAATATTATTTCAGAAATGCAATCTATGGAGGTGCGCTTATCGTGCTGATGTTTTTAGTGTATAAGTGCAGAAGTTCAGAAAATGTTGGGAATATTCTGACTACAGAAGACAAGAAAATGTACCAAGTCTATGGCGAGACAATGGGTACAACCTATACCATAAAATATGAAGCTGAAAGTGGGAAAAATTATCAAATGGCAATAGATTCATTACTCAAAGCATTTAATCAAAGTCTTTCGACCTACATTCCAAATTCTGAAATTTCTATTTTTAATAGAATGCAAAATATAGATAGTGCCATTGTTTTTCAAAACAACTTTTTTTATCCAGTTTTGAAAAGAAGCAGAGAAATTTTTGAAATCAGTGAAGGAGCATTTGACCCAACGCTTGCGCCTCTGATTCGTGTATGGGGATTTGGAGAAATAGAAGAGCCAGAAAAAATACCAACAGAAAAAATTGATTCTCTATTAGAATTGGTAGGTTTTGATAAATATATTGTCTTTGATGAAAAAATACTCAAAAAGACAAAGCCACAGATTCAACTCAATTTCAATGCGATTGCACAGGGCTATGGAGTAGATGTAATTGCGTTTTTTTTGGAAGAGCAAAATATTAAAAATTATATGGTAGAGATTGGAGGAGAAGTGAGAGCCAATGGAAAAGGAACAAGTGGAAACGGCTGGAAAATAGGCATTGATAAGCCGATTGAAGAAACAAAAGATAATCCAAACACAGAAAGAAAGCTACAAGCCATTGTTACGCTCAACAACAAATCCTTAGTAACCTCTGGAAATTATCGTAAATTTTATATCAGAGATGGAAAAAAATACCCTCATACCATAAATCCAAATACAGGCTATCCTGTTTCTCACAACCTTTTGAGTGCAACAGCTTTAGCAGATGATGCTATTACAGCTGATGCCTTGGGTACAGCGTGTATGGTTTTGGGAAGGGAAAAAGCTCTAGAAATGATTGAAAAACTAGACAACGCAGAAGTGTTTTTGATTTATGATGACAATGGAACAGTCAAGACACAGATGAGCAAAGGCTTCAAAAACTTTATAGAAGAATTATAAGGAAAGTTTGTTTTTGGAAAATTTAAGAATAAGAAAATTTGTTTATATTTAGTCTCCAACAACAGTTTAAGACGTATTACTTATCTTTTACTCTTCAAAAATAGATGCAGTTATGTGAGTTTGGCTAGTAAATTGAACTAAATTGACTTATGCCTAAAATATTGTAAGAAAGAGTTGTTAAGTTCTTTCTTGATTAGAAATTTATATTTAATTCTTATCCTAAATAAACAAACCATTATGAAAATATTTCTTTTTCTGTGTAGCATGTTTGCTTTTACTTTTTTTGCTACTTCGGATGCTGCTGCACAATGTAACTTAGATTCTATGGCGCAAGTCAAGATATTACAAAAACTAAATCAAGATGGGTATCGCCTTTCAAAAAGCTATCGTGTGCAGCGAACGTGTAGAGGCTGTAACAATTTTAGAAATTATACAGTCATCATGACGAAGGGAAATACTTATACATTACGAATTTTGAGCAGTGAAGGCGAGGCAAAGGGTATTATTGCTAATTTTAAAGAGCTTGCAGGAGAAGTGATTGCTTCTAACTACGATGCTGGTACAAATAAATTTTATACAACTATTACGTTTCAGTGTAACAAAACAGCTCCCTATTATCTCAACTTTCTCCCCAAAAATTCGAAAAGCTCCTGTGGGATGGCATTTTTAGCTTTCAAAAGAACAAAATAGAAAACACAACTATACTTGTTGGTGTTTTAGAGGCAAAAACCTAATTCTGAGAAAGAGTTAGGTTTTTTCTTGAACAAAATGCTAAAAAATTGAACAGAATTTATGTATTTTGCATATACATTTTTATAGAAGTGAAAAAAAATATCGATGAAAAGAACAGCATTTTATTTGGCTTTATCACTTGTTCTGACAGGGTTAGTTTTTCTTGTGTTAGCTGTTCAGAGTTGGAATAAAGAGCAAATTCGCCAAACGAAATATGAGCGTACTTTAGGTAGAGTTATTGAAATAAAACCTCTTCCAGAAGAAAAAACTTATCCTGTAATTGGTTTTTATGCCTTAGATAGCCAAAAAGTGATGGTACACGCCAAGCACGAAACGTCTCGTTTTTCAAGCTATGAACTGGGTGAAGTTGTAGAAATTTATTACGACATTATCAATCCAGATGACACACATATTGTGCGCTATGAGTGGTTTTGGATGAGTTTTTTGTCCATTACAGGCATTGCCTTTATCGGAGGAGGGATAATTTGGGGAGGCTTGGTTTGGCTACGAGCCAACCGTAAGAAATGGCTTTTAGAGAATGGAAGCGTTTTGGAAGGCATAGTGCAAGGCGTAGTGCAAGACCCACAAATTACACTGCAAGACCAGCCTGCTTATGTGATTTTGTGTGAATGGAAAAAAGACGAAGATTCTAGTGTTTTGCTTTTCAAAAGTGAGCCATTGGCACAAGACCCATCCGAACTATTAGAAGAGAAAGAAACACTACCTATTTACATAGATTTGGACAACCCTGAACATTACTGGGTAGATATTTCTTTTTTAGAAGAAGAGCAAAATGAGGAAATAGAAGAGGAAACTAAAGAAATTACGGAGTAGATTATGAAAATACACGATTTTGAAAGTCATATCGAAACTCGTTTTGTAGATAGAGGTTTCCACATCTACGAACAAGATTACATTCAAGAAATAGAAACCATAGGAAAAGGGGAGTTTACAGCCACAGTATTAGGCACAACTTTTTATGAAATTTATGTAGAATTAGATGAAGAAGAGGTAGTAGATTGGAATTGTACTTGTCCTTACGATGGCTGGATTTGCAAACATGTTGTAGCTGTGTTGTATTATTTGCGTGATTCTAAAATGTGGAGAGAAATTCCTCAAAGCTCATTATTAAGAGAAGTTGAAGCCATTTTTGATGAGCTTTCAAAACAAGAAATTAAAGAGTTTATGATGGACTATTTGAAAAGAAATAAGGGTTTTAGAGAAGGGTTTTTAGATGAATTTAGGAAATAATCATAGTAGATTCCACGTATTTTTTAAACCACATAGTTTAACATAGGTATATTAGAAAACTGATAAACTACTCCTTCTCTAAGCTCTTCGATTGTATCTGAACAGGGTTGTTCAAGATATTTTTTTGTTGTATACTCATTTTACTTTCTGGGTTTTGTTCTTCTGATACAGAAATGGGTTCAAAGGTTAGGATAACCGTTTTTTTAGTGATGTTTTCTAAGAGAGGTTGGAGCATTGTCTTTGCCATCGCTTGTGTCTGAACAAGGATTCCAGATTCTAAGGCAGCTTTTTCAATTTGTTTTTCAGCTTTTGCAAAGGCTTCTCCTACAAGGTTGTCATCTTCCATAAATGGCAAAGATTCGGCATCATATACTTTAGATTTTTGATGGTCTATTTTGTAATAACAAAGTTCTGGGGCAGGCAAATGAATATAAACAGAATCGCCTATTTCTGTAATATCTTCCGATTTTATGCGTGTCAAGTCCATACAACCCACAGCTTCGGCTGCGACGATGAGCAAAACCTTTGAATCCAAGACAGAACTATAACCGTGTTTTTGTGTATGTTCTACAACATCTTTAAAATTATATTTGACAAGTTCTAGCTTTCCCAAACCTTCCACTTCTTCCAAAACCGTTTTAAAATTTGTCTCTGTAATGGTTTCTTTTGGAGTTAGTAATTCCTTTTTTTCCTGTTTTAATACAAAATAAATCACACCCAAACCCACCAATACAACAATTAAAAGACCCGTTATAGCTTTGATAAGATTTGTCATGTTCTAGTGATTAATAATAAATTATTTTCGCCCAAAAATATTCTAATTTACAATAACAGAAATAGAAACGAAGCTTCGTCTTGATAACTGAATTAAAGTCCTTTCTTTGCTGCTGCAATCAGACTAATATCTTTATAACGCATATTGAATTTTTTACTAAGATGTTGATTCGTCAAGCCTCCTTGATAACTATAAACGCCCTTTGCAAAACCCATATCAGCATAAATCATTTCTTCAATACTTCCCAGTTCGCCAGCACGTAAAAGCAATGGAGCAAAAATATTACTTAGTGCATTAGCTGCTGTTCTTGCCACACGAGATGGAATATTCGGAACGCAGTAATGAATAACATCATACTTTCTATAAATAGGTTTATGGTGTGAAGTGGTTTCAGATGTTTCTATACAACCTCCATAATCAATACTGACATCAATAATGATAGAGTTAGGCTTCATACGTGATACCATTTCTTCTGTAACGACAGAAGGCGTACGACCGTTTTCTGGACGAATTGCTCCTATCACTACGTCAGCTTCTTCTAAGGCTGTTTTGAGTGTTCCCAAATCAAAAATAGAAGTGAAAAGGTGGGGTTGAAGTAGATTATATTTAATTCTACGAAGCATTGGCACACTGCTATCAAATACTTTTACGCTTGCTCCTAAGCCTAAAGCTGTTCGTGCAGCATATTCTCCAACTGTTCCCGAACCCAAAACGACAACATTTGTTGGTGCAACGCCTGTAATTCCTCCCAAAATAATTCCTTGTCCTTCGTTAGCACTGCTCAAATACTCTGCTGCAATCAGCATAACCGTACTACCTGCAATTTCACTCATTGAGCGAACGACAGGCAAACCTCCTTCTCTATTTTGAATCATTTCATAAGCAACTGCCGTAATTTTTTTACGATTGATGGCGTGAAGATATTCAGGAGTTACGTTGGCTAAATGAAGTGTAGAGATAAGCGTTTTCTTGCTCTGCATTTTCTCCAATTCTTTGAGTGTGGGAGGAGCAACTTTCAAGACAATTTCTGATTGAAAAACTTCTTCTGCCGAATACTTTATCTGTGCACCTGCATCACTATACTCGTGGTCGGTATATTTACACCTTTCGCCTGCACCCGTTTCTATAACTACTTGATGTCCGTTAGCAACTAATAGCCGAACAGCTTCTGGACGAACAGCTACCCTAAACTCATCTTTATTATTTTCTTTTGGAATACCGATAGTGAGTTGTTGGTTGCGCTCACGTACTTTAGCGAGCATTTCTTGGGGCTGATAATATTCGTACTGTTGTATTAATTTTTTTATTGCATCATCTTGGCTCATAAGCTACTCAAGGTTAAAGTACGTGAATGGGTAGTTGGGTTGATTTCTATATCGATTTGTAAATATTCCTCTGGTAGAAAAGGCTCTATTTTGGAAGCCCACTCTATAAAACAATAATTTCCATGATTTTCTACTTTTTCAAAATATTCATCTAATCCTAACTCCAAAACTTCGGAAGGGTTATCTATTCTATAAAAATCGCAATGATAAATTAGTTTTTCTTCTTGATTGTCATACTTGCCTTCATATTCATTGATGAGGGCAAATGTCGGACTGCTGACAGTTGTTTCTACTCCTAGTTCCTTACAAACAGCTTTGGTAAAAGTAGTCTTTCCTGCTCCCAAATCGCCTTCCAAAATCCAAATACGTCTATTGAGGGTATTTGCCACCGCAATAACTTTTTTTGCAACCATTGGCAGTTCGTCAAGTGAAGGACATTCAAATTGTATTGGGTTAGAAAAAGGAATAGTCATTTTCTAAGAAAAAGTAGAATAAAAATAAGTGAAAATCAAAATTTTATCGAAGATACACAGAATTTGAGAATTTTATAGGAAAAAATGACGAAATTATATCAAAACAGCTTATTTCTACGTATGAAATGACATGTGCTTTTTTATGATATTGAACAATGAAAACTATCTACCTCTTTAATTTCTAATTTACCAAATCATTTTCGTTATGAAATCCAATCATTTTTTTATTATGCTCAAAGGGATTATATTTTCTTTCCTTGCTCTTTCTATTTTTATTAGTTGTTCTAAAAAAGAAGAAGATGAAGAAAAACCAAAAGAGCCAGTAGCTTCTTTTACATTTACGCCTGTAAGTCCCAAAGTCAATGAAGCTGTAACTTTCAATAATACCAGTACAGATGCTACTACTTTTCAGTGGTCAGCAGCAGGAACAAGTTTTAGTTCAACAGAAAAGAATCCTACTTTTACATTTACAGAAGAAGGTGACTTTACGGTAACCTTAGTCGCAACAGGTGAAGGAGGAAGCAATACCACAACAAGAGAAATTAGCATTGCTCCTGCCGATGTTACTGCTCCAGCACCAGTAGCAGCCTTTAGCTTTTCCCCTACTAACCCACAGACTGGGCAGGAAGTAACCTTTACCAATGAAAGCCAAAACGCTACATCTTATGAGTGGTCGTCAGAACGTGCAGGCTTTAGCTCTACGGAAGAAAATCCTACATTTACGTTTGATACAGATGGAGAGTTTGAAGTAAAATTGGTTGCTAAAAATGCAGACGGAGATAGCAATGAGACAACTCAAACGATTACCGTAATCACAGCAGAACCAACTCCAGACCCAATAGCAGCGTTTAGTTTTTCTCCAAGTAGCCCAACAGCAGGAGAGGAAGTAACTTTTACAAACGAGAGTCAAAATGCTACTTCTTACGAGTGGTCAGCAGTAGGAACGAGTTTCAGCTCCACAGAAGAAAACCCTACTTTTACGTTTGATGCAGATGGTAGTTTTGAGGTAAAATTAGTGGCTAAAAATGCAGATGGTGATAGCGATGAGACAACTCAAACAGTAACAGTATCAGCTTCTACACCAGCTCCAGTAGCAGCCTTTAGCTTCACACCAGCAAATCCTAAGGCTGGAGAAGAGGTTACTTTCATCAATGAAAGCCAAAATGCTACTTCGTTTCAATGGTCGGCAGCAGGAACGAGCTTCAACTCCACAGAAGAAAACCCTAAGTTTACTTTTGATACAGACGGAGTAGTAGAAGTAAAATTAGTAGTTTCTAATTCGGCAGGAACAAGCGAAACAACAACTAGCATAACCATAGAAGCTGCTTCTACTGGTGGAAATCCTTGTAACTTGCCAGAGTGTTATGTGGAAAGAACAACTTCTGCAACGGCTGGAGGAAATGTTACGGTTACTTATTCTTATACAACAGTAAATGGTAAAAAACTACCTTCACAAATTTCTACAAGTACTATTGGAGGAACTTTTGTTACCAATATTCAATACGATGCACAAGGACGTAGAATAAAAGATGAAAGCAGGTTTGGAGCAACTTTGAGTAATTATGTTGAATATGAATATAGTAATAATGACAGAACAGTTAGAGCTAATGGCTATGATGCTAGTGGAAACCTAACAGGCTATTCTATTAGCGAATATGATGCAAACAATAGACTTACTCGTACAGATAACTATGATGCAGCAGGAACATTGACAGGTTATACAGTTTATTCAGACTTCTTAAGTATAGAGGGTAGTTTCCCACAGCTGGTAGAAACCTTTGATGCTAGTGGTGCGCTTACACAAAAAGATGTTTATACGTATCAAGACTGTCAGCTTATCAAAACAGTTTCAACAGATGGAAGTGGAACTCTACTAGGAGAAGTAGAAAACACTATCGACGCAAGAGGACTTTTGCGTACGAGTAAAGCTACTATTTATTCACAAGCAGGAACGATTGTAAGTAATACAGATTATGTGTATGACTGTGATTAATTAAAAGCTGAAAATGAAAATTGTTTAAGAATATACAAGTGTTGGTACTGACCTTAGTCTTTAGGCTAGTCTCGCTAGAGCAGACCATAAATAATTTGTTTTTTCTCTATTGACTTTGCCAACTTTCAGGTCTTAAACAACTTCATAGCCTTACTATAAAAAGTCTAACTGATTTTCAATCAGTTAGACTTTTTTAATGCCAATTTACTGGAACTTTTATACTTTCTTTGAAGTTGATTTTTATCAATTTATATGTATTTGAATAGATTTTTTTAAATAATGAAAAATTTAGAAGCATCATCGTTTTCTAGCTATGAAAAAATACCTACCAGTTTGAAAAAACTAGGTCTGAATCAGTATCAATACACAGAATTAGATAAAATAGAGTGGATAGTAACAGAAAAAATACACGGTGCAAATTTTTCTTTTATCTATCAAGATGGAAGGCTTCATTATGGCAAGCGAAAGGAATATTTAGATTGGAAAGACGACTTTTTTGGCTTTCAACTGGTTGTAAACAAACTAGAAAGTCAAATTATTAGCTTTTTTGAAGAGTTGATGCAAACGATAGAAGCTGAAAAATATATTATCTACGGAGAGCTTTTTGGTGGAGAATATCCACATTCTGAAGTAGAGAAAGTAGAAAGTCTGCAAGCTATCCAAACAGGAATTTATTATAGCCCAACGATTGAATTTTGTGCCTTCGATATTGCCTTTGAAACTGAAAACATCAAAACCTATTTGGATTATGACAAAGCAATACGACTATTTGAAACACACAAACTACTATATGCTAAAAATCTTTTTATTGGAAAGCTGAATGAAGCTTTAGAGTTTGATATTCGTATTAATTCTACTATTCCAATACAATTAAATTTGCCAAATTTTAAAAATAATTTGATAGAAGGCATCGTAATTAAGCCGCTCCAAGAATTAGATACAGAAATATTTCCTAATCGCCCTATCTTGAAAATCAAAAATCCAGAATTTGAAGAAAACAAGGCATTTCATGAAGCGCAAAAATGGTCGTTTGTTCCAAATATTTCCTCCAATACAGAAGAATTACAGTTTTTGGTAGAAGAATTAAGAAACTACATTACTCAAAACAGGCTACAAAGTGCCATTTCAAAGATTGGAAAACTAGATTTTGATAATTCAGAGCGAATAGAGGAAATCAGAGAAGAATTTGTCAAGGATATTCTGATAGATTTTGATCAAGACAATGATACGATTTTGGTAGAACTATCATCTCATCAAAAGCAATGGATTGAAGAAAGAATCACAGCAGATTGTCAGAAATTTATGTCTAAAAAATAATAATTTCTGTAGAGATAAGGCACGCCTTATCTTGAAACGCATAAAAAAACAAAAAAGAAGGTAACAAGCGAGGAAAATGCTTGTAGTCAGAAAACTCTGAACTACTCGTCGCTCTTTTCTTTCTACAAAATAGAAAAACAGTGAGCTGGCAATTCGACATCTACAAGAGACTTACAGAAAAGACCATTACGTACATTTTCCGATTTTTGCCACGGAGCTAGGCTCATCTTCACACATTCGGTCACCCAAAATATCGCTACTTTAAGACGCTTAACGAAGTATTTTTTCTCTACGACACTTCTTTTTTATTTATCTTCTCACTCTAAGTGAGCTACATTTTGAAAAAGAGGTAACAAGCAAAAAGGGAACAAAACTTTCCGAAGAAAGTCCTCGCATTTAGCCACTCTGCCACTTTCTCTAAATTTTAGAAAAAGACAGGATTCGAACCTGTGAAATCGTAAGAAATAAGAAGTAACCCTTTTTTACGACACTCTTTACTTTTTGAAAAAAGAAGGTAACAGGCGAAAAGACTACATTTGCTGCTCTATCCAGTTGAGCTATTTCTTCAAACTGTTTTTAGTAAAAAGAAAATGGGATTCGAACCCATAACCTGCCGAGCCGTAATCGAAGTAAGCCTATTCTACGACACTTCTTTTATTTACAATCAAAAAAACAAAAAAGGTAATATTCGAAAAAGGCAAACCTTATTAAAAGGCTCTTGCATAACCACTCTGCCACTCTTTCTAAGGCTTAGAAAGAAACAGGATTCGAACCTGTGTACAGAAGTATCCTTTCTCTACGACACTTTTTTATTTTCTGTTTTAATAGAAATAAATGAGGTAACAAGCGAAAAGACCACGTTTGCTGCTCTAACCTGACTGAGCTACTCTCTACATTTTAAAATACTAAATAGGTAGAGAGGCAGGATTCGAACCTGCGACCTGCCGAACCCAAATCGAAGTAAGTCTCTTCTACGACACTCATTTATATTTTTCCTCAACGACGCTTTAAAGCTCGTTGACGGTTAAACTTTAATAATACAATAACAAAAAAGGTAACAAGCGAAAAGACCACGTTTGCTGCTCTACCAGACTGAGCTACTCCCCAAGATTGATTATTTTTTTTGCTAGGGAGGTGGGATTCGAACCCACGACACGCCGATTAATAGTCGAAGTAAGTCTATTCTACGACACTTTTTTGTTATTATATTTTTGTAAAAATGAGGTAATAAGCAAAAAGAGGATTGTACGTTTATTTCGTTCTTTGTTCGTTTAAGACGAAAATAGTGTACGAGCCTACTTGTGATTTATAAAGAAGGAACTCTTTTTTACGACACTCATTTTATTTCTTGCTCTCTTTTAAAAAAGAGGTTACAGGCGAGGAGAGACTTTTTTTCAGCGTCTTAGACCAACTAGACCACATCCTACAAAATGGGTAGAACGGTAGGATTCGAACCTACGACCTCTGGCGTTACAGGCGAAGTAACTCTCTTCTACGACACTCTTTTTTACTTGTACACCAGTCTTCCAGACTGGGTAAAATGAAATATTATTTTCTCAATCTAAAGAATGAGCTGCATTTTTTGAAAATGAGGCAACAGGCAAAGAAAGTAGATGAACTACATCTTAGAAAAATTCTAAGGTGAAGGGACTCGAACCCGACTATTTGAGTATATCTAAACAGTTGTTCCAACCAAGAAGTAACTCTCTTCTACGGCACTCATTATTTTTACTCTCACTCTAAAGAATGAGCTGCATTTTTTGAAAATGAGGCAATAGACAAAAAAAGTATGAAACTGAACTACATTCCAAACATGACAGTTTTGGAAAGGTAGGAATTGAACCCACGTCCTCTTGCGAAATAAGGCAAGCGTTCTAACCGAAGTAACTTTTCTTTACGGCACTCATTATATTTTTTCTCACTCTGAAGAGTGAGTTATGTTTTATCAACTATTGCCAGTGTTTGCCTTAGCAAACGACTGACAAAGTTGTATTTATTCTAAAATTCTAGTTCTTGGATTTGGCTCAAAGTATCTTGACCATTTTCGATGGCTTCCATTACTTCAAAAACCTTATCCGACCAACCAGCCACTAAGCTAACATCGTTTGTTTTAAGTTGAAGTGGCATTTTGCCGTATCCTTGCAAATCAAACAAGTAGAGTTTAGCATTTGGTGCGACTTCTTTCTTGTACTGATTCCAGTAGTCTGAAATGCTTTCTTTACTGTAATTGCTATTCCAAAGTTGGCAGTCTGTAAAAATCATTACTTTGTCTATTTTTTGCTTACGCTTCAAAATATCTTTGATGACTAAGTAACCATTTGTAGAGTAACCCACTTCTCCTTCACGCTTACGCAAATTTTGCACATTAGAAAGAATATTTCCTTTTGGTAGATTAATAACTTTCCAAGTATCTCCAAAAAGACCACTAATTACAGACTCTGAACGGTGTTGCAAAAGCATTCCCAAAACAAGCCCAATGTCGTAGCCCAAAACAGAGCTTCTTGGCGAGATTGGAAATTGCATAGAACCTGAAACGTCACAAGCTATCAAGACAGAAGTGTTCTCATCAAAACCTTTCAAGTTTCTAATAGAAATTTTTACAGCTTCTTCTAGTGCAGAAAGTAGAATTTGAACGTTCACAAAAGGTTGTTTTTCTAACTCTCTAAATGCTGACAAGAAACGGAAAGGAAGTTGTTTCGACCTTTCTACTTCTTTTTGGTTAGAAAGCCTTTGAGCTACTTTTTTGATATGTTCTTTACTCACATTTGATTGAAGCATATTTCTAAGGTTTCTCAAAAGAGCCATGTAGCCTAGTTTACCACTATCGATAAGTTCTTGCCACTTCTCTCTGAGAGCATTTTGCTTGTCTATTTCATTGGCGAATTCAGATTGCCCTAATCTTGAGAGTTCTACTTCCCATGTATAAGGCACTTGCAAAGTATCTTCTACAATTTTATTAAAAAGCATTTGCTGACTTTCGTCTTTTGCTTTTGGGTGAACCAAAAACAGTGCATCACGCAATCTAATTTCTGTATCTCTGTTGTATTTAGCAAATTGGTATTCGTCAAACCTATTGAAACTGATTGCCAAACCTTTCTGCAACTGCTTAGAAAGACGATTTAATTTTTTGACATCGCTTCTCTTGTTTGCAGCTTGGTAATATGCCAAGAGTTCGGTTATCTCATCAGCACGCTTCACAATTCGGCTTACCAAACGGCTTACCAAGTCATTTCCCTTATGAACTTTAGCAAGTTCTACTGCCAAAACCAAAGGGATAGAACGCAAATACATTTTCTCACGAGCATAAACAGCTAGTTTTGCCACAAAAAGAGGGTCGTTTTGAGCAATGAGTTTTCTCAAACGGCTTATTCTATCATCTGTAGCTTCGTAAAATGTATTGCTAAGTGAAGAAGTAACCACAGCAGAATATAGTTCCAACGCTGGAGAAATGCTGTATGCTTTTGCTCCTTCGTAGTTGGTTGTGATGTGGGTTCTTTTTGTTGTGCTATTGAATCTCATGACGTTTGTGTTTAAGGTTTGTTCCTTATTTGATGATAGCAACAACGTACTGATGATTTTTAGTTCATTTGAGTAGAAAAAAACTATATAATTCTATTCTTGAAGGTTAAGATTCAGAACCTTTTTATTTTTAATATAAGTCATCTAATCGCATACGAAGGTATTTACTTACAGCAATATAAGCACTTACTGTATTTATGCTTATTCCTAAAACTAGAAGTGTAATACCAAGACCAATTATAGAACCCATATAATCGAAGGCGTTAAGCTCAGGAATCCAAAGTGCAAAGCCTTTTGCTAGAATCAGCACCAAAATATAGGCACAGATACTTCCAATTATACCATGGAATAAAGCACGACGAAGAAAGGGTTTTTTTATAAAGAATGGAGCAGCCCCAACCAGTTGCATACTGCGAATGAGAAAACGTTGTGAGAAAAGAGCCAAACGAACGCCACTATCAATTAAGATTACGGCAGCAATAAAAAAAACTAATGCAAAGGCAAAAAAGATATAACTAACCATTTGTAGATTTTTTGTAATTTCTTCAATGTATTTGTCTTTGAAATCTACTTCGTACACTCCTTCAATACTTTCAATTTGAGCCTTCAGAAGAGCCATTTTATCTTTTTGGTAATATGATTCCTCTACATTGATGTAATACGCATCTGGCAAACGATTTTCTCCCACTAAAAACTCTTCAAACTCTACGCCTGCCTCCTGTCGCATCATATCGGTAGCTTCTTTGCTAGACATAAAACGAATACGAGGCTTGCCCTCCTTATCTTTCAAGACAAATTCCAGTTCAGTGAGTTTCTTTTGAATGCTCAAACGCTGATTTTCATTGACATCTCTACGCAAATAGACCTCTACTTCTACATTTTCTTTTGTTCTGACCGAAAACTGATAGGTATAAATCAGAATCAAGCCCAAGATTCCAGTAATAAAAAGTGCTAAGGTAATATTTATCAGCACTCCTATATAGGGATAACTGCCTATGCGTTTCTTAGAAAAAGGGCGATTGATGGAAGGGAGTTGCAATTTTATTTAGTGATTAATCTTTTAATGATTAGTGATTAATGAAAGGTTAGAGTACTGGACATGATATAAAAGTTGTTGGTGTCGCTACACTAAAACACCAACGAACGGTGTTTTTTTCCCTGTTCTGTGACTCACAGAACAGCAAACATCTATGAATGTCCAGTACTCTAATGAAAGGTATATTAACCTTCTACAAAAGTACTAAAAAGTAATTTATTTATTCAAGCTACTCAAAATAAAGGGTTTTCTTTGCTATTTTACCAAAATGAAAACAAAAAAAGAATTTTCTGTCTATGTACTTGTAAATCCAAATAATTCCTTAATTTTGTATGGCAAATAGTAACATTACATTATTTGCCATGTCTGAAACGAAACACACCCAAAACGGTGCTGCTACAACTAGCCACCCTACTCTACAAAATCAGAATTCATCTGATGCCTATGCTTCTAAATTTCTGATGGAAGCTCTTACTTATGACGATGTATTGCTTGTTCCAGCTTACTCTGAAACGCTACCAAGAAATACACAAACTAAAACTCGGCTTACAAAAAAAATAACACTCAATGTTCCTATTGTCTCTGCTGCTATGGATACAGTGAGTGAGGCTGAAATGGCGATTGCGATTGCACAAGAAGGTGGAATGGCTTTCATCCATAAAAATATGAGTATTACCAAACAAGCCGAGCAAGTAAGAAAAGTAAAACGTTCGGAAAGTGGAATGATTATAGACCCAGTAACTGTTCTGCCTAGTCAAACCCTTGCTGATGCAAATAGATTGATGAAAGAGTTCAAGATTGGTGGTATTCCAGTAGTTGATGAAAATACAAAACTTGTCGGAATTCTTACCAACAGAGATTTGCGTTTTCAAAAAGACTTATCTCTTCCTGTTTCAGATATAATGACTTCTGAAAATCTCATTACAGCAAAAGAAGGAGTAGATTTAGAACAAGCAGAAGATATTTTAGATGAAAACAAAATTGAAAAGCTACTTATCGTAGATGATAATTACAAGCTCGTTGGACTCATCACTTATAAAGACATTTTAAAAAATAGCGACAGACCCAATGCTTGTAAAGACGAATTAGGACGTTTGCGTGTAGGTGCTGCCGTAGGAGTTACAGGCGATACACTAGAAAGAGTAGCTGCTCTTGTAAAGTCTGGCGTAGATGCTATCACGATTGATACAGCACACGGACACTCAAAAGGTGTTATCGAAATGCTCAAAAAAGTAAAAACAGCATATCCAAATCTACAAGTGATTGTGGGAAATGTAGCCACAGGAGCAGGAGCTAAGGCACTAGCCGATGCAGGAGCTGATGCAGTAAAAGTAGGTGTAGGACCGGGTAGTATCTGTACCACACGTATTATTGCAGGGGTAGGAATGCCACAACTTTCTGCTGTTTTTGAAGCGGCACAAGCAGTGAAAGGAACAGGAGTTCCAATTATTGCAGATGGTGGTGTTCGTTTTTCAGGAGATGTAGTAAAAGCTATTGCAGCAGGAGCATCTAGCATTATGATAGGTTCGCTTTTGGCAGGAACAGACGAAGCCCCTGGGGAAATGATAATTTATGAAGGTAGGAAATTCAAATATTATCGTGGAATGGGTTCTATTGAAGCAATGGAAGATGGCTCAAAAGACCGTTATTTTCAAGACACAGAAGACGATATTAAGAAACTCGTTCCAGAAGGAATTACAGGTAGAGTTGCTTACAAAGGAAAGGCTGCTGAAGTAATTTATCAACTCGTTGGAGGGCTTAAAGCTGGAATGGGCTATTGTGGTGCAGCTTCTATTGAAGACTTACAGAAAGCACAATTTGTCAAGATTACCAATGCTGGAATGAGAGAAAGTCATCCACACGACGTAATGATAACTCGTGAAGCTCCAAATTATAGTAGAAATTAATTTTATCAATTTCAGAGCTTATCAAAATGCACAGAGCGATTAGTTTTGTGCATTTTTATTTCAAAATATTCTCTTTATTACTCTATCCTCAAAATCTCTTCAAAGATTATTGAGCCTTGTGGGTCAGCTATTTCTATATAATACTCTTGATTAGGTTTCAGAGATAAGTTTACAGATTTTTCATTTTGGATTGCTATAACTTGAAAAGGAACAGCTTTTCTTGTAATTTTCCATTCTTCCAAATTATATACTTTCAGACTTCCTTTGTATGTTGTCTTTTCAATATCTAGTTCTGTTTTTACACTATCCGAAAAGGTATATTTTATCTCTCTTTTCTCTTGAGGAAATTTATAAAAAGAGTTAGCGATCTTGATATCAACTTCAATTCCACCATTATAAGTACTGGCATCGACTATCGAAAGCCAATTATTTTCTGACATATTCATATACTCCACTTGGTCTATTGTCAGAGGGTTAATTCCAGATAAAAGTTCAAACTCTTTTGCCATCATGTTTCTCTGCTTCTCAGTTTTTGCTTTTTTCTCACTAATATGCCCAAAACCTGCAAAAACAAGCACTTTTGCATCTTTATCTTTAGCTATTGTTTTTTCAAAAATATTCTTTGCTTGTTTTTTTTCTCTGTCTTTTCCGTATTCATCATAACCGAAAATATAAAATCCTCTTTTGTGAGCTTGACGAATCAAATCTGCCATAGCAGGTTCTAGTGTGTAAAAACCAGAAGATTGAATGACAAACCCTCTTTCATTTATAGTAGTATCGTGTTTTCCAAGTCCTTCTAAAGCCAAAAAACAAAACTCTTCTTTATAAAAATCTGCTAACAAATGAGTTACTAATAAACGATGTTGAGGGTCAAAATGAGCTTCATTAAACATCACTACTTGATTTTGCCTAGCTTTTTCTATAATAAAATCTACTGCTTTTTCATTCTCTGCCAAGAAAGAAGGCAAAGTATCATTGTCTATCTTTTTAAGATACGTTAGATTACGCCATTCTTTCCAAAATAAAGGTAGTTTTTCAGAACGATGAATAAAAGAGTGGTATGTCGCTGATGTTTGAGTAAAACTAGCTTTTTCCCTTTCTGTTTGGTAGTTGTTGCTATAATAATCTAATTTTATGAGAGGTAAAATATAATTTCCTGTAGAATCTATAGATTTTGAGAAGGCTTCATTGGCAAGGGCAAAAGGATTTTCTGGTGTAGCCATTTCGTAATCTTTGCCTACTTTTATAGACTTAAATGAGTTTTGATAACCTTGAGTGAAAACTTGAGCATCATAATCCTTTAACTTTCTGCTATTATCGTGAGCATAGAAGTGTATGAAAGTAGTCTTTTGTAGGGTGTTTGTAGATTTTTTCAAAAACTTTATTTGTGGTATCTAATCTTTCCAATACTTGATTCTTATTTTTCTTAGTAATTGGATATACAAAAATATAATGTTTTGTAGGACTAAATTTAATTAGAGGAAAGTCTGCACCAGTTAAAAACATTTTCTTGGAAAAACGCTTCCTATCTTTTTTTGGCATGTATTTTTTTACACTATCCCAGCTAGTCATAGTTTCAAAAGTACCCCAAGTTGTATAAGAAAACTCATATTGCTCATTGCTATACTGAGTTTCAAACTCTTTCGCTACTTTATGAGCATTTGGGTCGTGTTTAGAGCTTTTACAACTACAAAACAGGCAGATGATAAGCAAAATATTAATCTTGAAAAAAAACTTTTTGGAATTGGAATACATACGATAAGTTTTGTATAATTACTATTACATCTATCTCAATCGCAACTTAGTAAAAATCTATCAAAATGTGCAACTGTTATGAACTTCTGTTTTTCTGATAAAAAAGTCGCATAGGATATAAAAAATATCTCCTTTCCATTCAAAAAAATAATTCGTATTTTGTCATTGATTCTAAGAAAAAGCAGAAACTACAACTGAATGAAGAATTTTCGTATTACTATTTGGCAACGCATCTTTGGAGGGTTTTCAGCTCTTCTCCTGCTTTTCATTGTGGGGGCAGTTATGCTTATTGTTCAACTTAACCAAAATGTTGCTCAAATAGAAGAATATACAGAAGTGGTTCAGCCTTCTGTAGAAAACTTAAAGGAACTTCGTAGTCTTGCCAATAGCTCTATGCGTCTTATTACGAGTTATGTCTATTTTCAGAATGAAAGCCAAAACGATGCTGCCAAAAATTCTTTGCGAAAGCTACAAAGCAAGACCTATCCAGCCGTAAAGGATAAACTCATCTCTCTTTCAGAAGGATGGCAAAATGACGACGAAACAGCTTTTGAAATATTGAACAATACTTTTATTGCTATGGACAGTATGCATAGCATTGAGCAGCGTATTGTTTCTTCATTAAATAATAAAACAGCCGTAGAAAAAAATCTTTTAGTGCAAGAGACGAGGTTTCAAATGCAGATGCAAACCCTAAATGGTATTTTTGAGCAGATAAAGATAGATTTGGAGGCATTAATAGAAAGTAAAAAAGTAGCAGGTCAGCAAACCCAAGACATGCTCAATGACTCTTCGGTTACACTGCGAAATCGAACTATTTTTATAAGTATAATTGCCATTATTTTAGGTTTTACTCTTGCCTTTTTGTTAGCTCAAAAGATTATTTCAAGGATAAAAGTAGTGAAGGAAAACATCAAGAAATTGAGTGAAGGTATTCTGCCACGTTTTGAAAAATACAAAGATGAAGAGCAGCTAAAACGAGTAGATGAAATTGGAGAAATGGAAATTGCACTTCAAACACTTATTGTTGGGCTAAAAGATACTTCTGAGTTTGCAAAAGAAATAGGACAAGGAAAGTATCAATCTAAATTTATACCTCTTTCAGAGCAAGATATTTTAGGTAACTCACTTCTCAAAATGCGTAACAACCTAAGGGAAACCGAAGCGAGTGCAAAAGAAAGACGATGGAAAAACGAAGGAACAATGCTTGTTTCTGATATTCTTCGAAATAGCAATCGAACTTTTGAAGAAATCACAGACGAACTTATTACTACGTTAGTAAAATATTTAGAAGCTAATCAAGGAGGGTTTTTCTTGAAAGAACTAAATGGAAAGCACGAGTATTTGAAACTAATGGCATATTATGCGTGGGATAAAAAACGTTTTTTGGAAGGAACAATTCAACTAGGCGAAGGGCTTACAGGGCAAGCGTGGCAAGAAGGACAGACAATGCATCTGACCGATGTCCCAAAAGAATATGTAGCCGTTACTTCTGGACTAGGCAAGGCGAATCCACGTTCTGTTTTGATTGTACCGATGTTACTCAATAAGCAAGTATATGGAATGATAGAAATTGCCTCCTTTAAAAAATTTGAACCGTATCAGATTGAGTTTTTAGAAACTATTGGCGAAACTGTTGCTGCAACGCTTTCTATCTTGCAAAGCAATATTACAGGGCAGCGTTTGTTAGAAGAATCTGAACAAATGACCCAACAACTCCGAGCGCAAGAAGAAGAAATGCGTCAAAATATGGAAGAGTTGCAAGCCACACAAGAAGAGATGGGAAGGGTACAGAAAGAATTGCAGTATAGAAACGAGCTTATCGAATCTAGTTTTTATTTATTAGAATTAGACTATAAAAAGAATATTACAAGTATCAACGATTCTGCTATTGATGTATTGGGCTATTCGAAATCTACACTCCTAGAACGTTCTGCTTTTGGAATATTTGCCCAAGAAGGCGAACTCCAACAAGGTTTCAATACGATGGCACAAGGAACAATTTGGAAAGCAGAGACTACGATGCTCAACCGTGAGGGAGATGAAATCTGGGTACAAGCAATAGGAGTTGCTATTTTCAATAATGCTGGTACGATTGAACGTTATGTTCTTGTATTGGCAGATATTTCTCAGCTCAAACACAATGAAGCCAAAATCAAGGAACAGACTACCAAAATAGAAGAAAGCCGAAATGCAGAAAAAAAGCGTTCCGAATATGCTCTAAAAGCACAAAAAAATATGCTTCAAAAATTGCTTAATAAACACAATGCAGAAAAAGAAGCTCTACAAAAGCGTATCGAAGAGTTGGAAAATGCTAAAAATTAAGTTTACCTCATTATACAAGAATAGAAAATAAAAATGTCAGAAATTTCTACTTCGCTGCCTAATTATATCACATTCGAACCTTTAGAAAAAATTACCTCTTTGCTTCAAAACAGGCAAGTTGCTGTTTTGGTAGATGAAAATACGAAGCGAGATTGTTATCCAATTTTAAAAAAAAGTTTAGCTAAAAGTAGCTTACCTAATCCTACCTTGATAGAAATTCCGTCTGGAGAAACACACAAAACCCTAGAAACCTGTATTCATATTTGGCAAGAACTTACTCAAAATCATTTTGACAGAAAAGGTATCTTACTCAATCTTGGAGGAGGCGTAATTGGCGATATGGGAGGTTTTTGTGCTTCTACTTATAAACGTGGAATTGATTTTATTCAAATTCCGACGACACTTCTTTCGCAAGTAGATGCAAGTGTGGGAGGAAAACTAGGAATTGATTTTAATGGCTTGAAAAATCATATCGGACTTTTTCAAACTCCTTTTAAAGTTTGGATTCATACTCCATTTTTAAAAACATTGCCCTCTTACGAAGTTCGTTCAGGTTTTGCAGAAGTCATCAAACACACCCTTATTGCTGATAAAAAAGCGTGGCAAAATTTATCTCAAATAAATAAAAGTAACTTTGATACACAAAATTGGACTTCTATTGTTGCTCATTCGGTTGCATTAAAAGCAAAAGTTACAGAAGCTGACCCCACTGAAAAAGGATTACGAAAAATCTTAAACTTTGGACATACTATTGGACACGCTATTGAATCTTATTTTATAGAAGAAAATAAAAAACAAAGTGAACTGCCTACATTTTTACATGGAGAAGCTATTGCTCTAGGCATGATAGCTGAAAGTTATTATTCTGCTTTTCTTTGTAAAGACAAATTTCCTAATCAAAATTTTATCTCACAGACTGATTTTCAAGATATTAAAGAGTATATTTCTTCCATTTTTGAAAATACAATTACTGATTTTAGAAAAGCGATTGAGCAAAAAAATACTCTACAAGAGATAGTAAGATGGGCAAAACATGATAAGAAAAATGCTCAAAATCTCATTCTGACTTGTGGGCTAGAAGAAATTGGAAAAGCTGTCTATGATATTTCTATCACAGAAGAAGAAATTTTAGAGTGTTTGATGCAGATTTGATAAGATTGGAAAAACTATTGCTACTATTATAGTCAAGTGTATCAAGTTAAAGAAAAAAAATGTTTTTATAAGATATAATAAGGTTTTTATTGTTTTTTGTCTGAAAAATTACCTAAATTCTTTTTTATTATTTGTATCTTTAGAAAATAAGTAGCTTCTTTGAAGTAAGTAAGTATTTTGTAATAAAGTTGAAATAGAAAAAATATAAAAAAATATGCAAAATAGAATACTAATCTTGAGATAAAAAGTTGTTGGTAGCAATATGCTAAAACACCAACAAACGGTATTTTTTCCTTGTTCTGTGCCTAACAGAACAGCAAATATCTATTAATGTCTAGTACTCTACATATCAAAAACACTTTCTTTATAAGCTATTCACTATTCATAAATCACAGCCAATCACTACAAATAAAGTTCTATTTAAAACTCTGCTTATATGAACAATGGGAAACATCAATCAAGAGTTGGAGCGTTTACAACTTATTTCAAATTATATAAAAGGTAAACTCTCTGCAAAACAATTAGAAAAATTTAAAAAAAGGCTAGAAAATGACCCTGTTTTGAAAGAAGAGTTGTATAAGCATAAGAAGCTCATTGAACTTTTAAAGAAAAAACAAGAGCAGGACATTACTTCATTGTTAGACCCTAAAAATGATGTAGATTATATGAAAAAAGAACGTATTTATAGAAGAAATCAACTTCGCCAAGAACTTGAAAAAATCAAGGAGGAAAAAACAGAAAAGCAAAAAGACTGGGAACGCAAGATAACTCAGTCCCATCAGCCTTCTATTTACAAAGTGGCTGCTGTTTTTTTATTTGCTATTACTATTGGTGCAAGTGTCTTTGTAGTAGCTACTCATCTTATAGATACACAAAATGAAAAAGCCTTACAAGCAGAGGTAACTGCACCTACACTTGTAGAGGTTGAAATAAACCCTGCTGATGTGCTAGAAAAGAACGATAATTCTCCTCTTTTTGAAAATAAAGAGAAAGAAGTCTTAGTAAAAAGCTCAAATACAGATAAAAAACAAGACATAGAAAATAATGCTTCTGTTGTAGAGAAAGAAAATTTGATAGCCTACCAACCTATTCCAAATTTGGAAGATAAATTAGCTCAAAATACTCGTAGCACTATTAACTTAATATCTCCTGTTACTTTCTTAGAAAATTATGACAAGAATATTTCTTTTGAGTGGAGAGGAACAAGCGAAGAAGAAATCTATTTAGAACTTATCAATTCAAAGGAAGAAGTCAAAACTTACTATAGCCTTGAAAGTCCTTTTGTTTTGGATGAAAATCTTGAACAAGGGATTTACTATTGGATTCTCCAAACAGAGAGCGAAGTAATAAAGAGAGGAAAGTTTTTAGTTAAGTAAATTATTAAAATATCTAATGAGAAATTTTTATTTATTACTACTTTTTTTAAACATCAGTTTTTATACCAAGGCACAATTTACCAACATTGAATTACTCCAAATCAATGATTCTATTCCTATTTCAATGGGAATGAATAAGATAAAATTATATGCTGATATAGACAGTATTGTTTCTGTTCCATCTATAATGGATGCTTCAACAGCAGATTCATTGATTTATATTGGAGAGAGTTATCTTGCGTATTACGAAGAAGGAAATGAAGGTTTTGATAATTTAGAAGAATCTTTCTGTGAGTTTGAAGTTATTGTCTTTGATGATAAAATTAAGAGTATCACACTAGACGGAAAAAATAAGATTACTAGCCAAACTACTTTTGAGCAAATACAAAGGCTATTTCCATCTAGTTGCAAAGACCCTTCAGAAATTAGTATTTATGGTGATGATACAAAATATACAACTTGTAGTGTAGTTTTGATTACATCAAAAGGAATACAACTAGACATGCAACTGATATTCTACTTTGCTAATAATAAACTAAAACGTGTAGATTTTTGGCATCCTATCTAATAACCCATTATCCATTTTTTTTGCTCTTCTGTGTCTGGAATAGAAACTCCTCTAGCTGTACTTATTTTTTCTATAACCTTATCTTTTCTAACTCCTTGTTCTATCAAAATGGCAGCACAAAGCATCCCAGCACGTCCAATGCCTCCTCTACAATGAACAATAACTTTTTGGTTCTGACTAATTTTTTGAGCTAATTCCCTTGCTAGTTCTTTCAATTTTGAGGTTTGAGTTTCACTCGGTACACTTCTATCTTTTAAAGGAAAAGAAATAAAATGAATAGAATGCTTCTCACAAAGTTCTTTTTCCTTTTCTAGCTCTAGTTCAAAGGTTTCATTTTGGGTAAGCAAACTTACCAAAGTAGTTACATTCTGGTTTTTAAAATGAATAATATCTTCTTCCAAATGTTCATCAGCATTTGGCTTAGGCATACTGGCTAGATATTTTGTAATCCAAAAAATTCTTGTTTTCATAGTTTTGATATTTTTAAGTATAGATTTCATTACTTTTGCAGTATGAACCTCATCTATTTTTTAATATACTTTTTTCCACTTTTTGTTTTCTTACTGACTTTAGTAAGTTCAGCTTTTGTGTCTAGTAAAAATCAGACTTACACAAAAATTATAGAATATGTAGCGTTAGGATGCTCTTTCTTTGCCCTTGGAATGACAAGTATGCAGCTTTTTGAAGTTTTTACTACAGGAAAAATACTTTCAACTTCGTTTGTGTGGGCAAATGTAGGTTCAAAACAGATTAACATTCAGATAAGAATAGATTCGCTTACAGCATTTTTTCAATTTTTAGTTAGCCTTGTTGTTTTTGTCGTCCATATTTATTCGTTGGTTTATATAAAAGAAAAAAAGAGATTTTACTATGGTGTATTGGGGCTTTTCGTCTTTGCCATGCAACTCCTAGTGGCACAGGATAACTTGATTTTGTTTTTTGTTTTTTGGGAATTGGTAGGTTTGGCTTCTTACCTTTTGATAGATTTTGGAAAAACTGAAAATTCGTCTCGTGCTTCCACAAAATCTTTTCTACTCAATCGTTTAGGGGATATAGGACTTCTAGTTACTATTGCTTTGCTCTTCGAACACTCGCTTACAATTTCAGAACTTAAAACAGTTTTTACGACTCTTCCATTTTATACACAACTCATTATTTCAATAGGAATTTTACTAGCTGCTTTAGTAAAATCAGGTCAGTTTCCATTTTCTACGTGGCTCTTTGACGCTATGGAAGCTCCTACTTCTATCTCTGCACTTTTGCACGCTGCTACGATGGTGGCTGCTGGAATTTATCTACTTGTCCGAACGGAATTTGTATTTGAAGAAGTAACGCTCATTTCACAAATTTTAGTTTGGTTGGCTCTTTTTTCACTTCTTTTTTCTGCTTTAGCTGCCTATTTTACAGCTAATTTGAAGCAACAGCTAGCTGCTTCTACAGTTTCTCAACTTGGTTTTATGGCGATTGCTGTGGGTGTTGGAGCATGGCAAGCTGCCGTTTTGCACCTTTTTACTCATGCATTTTTTAAGGCGACACTATTTTTAGGAGCAGGTTTCCTAATAGAAAAAAATAGTACGAAGGAAATGGCAGAGATGGGAAAAAATAATTATAAAGCACTTCCTCTCTTTTTTATAATGTATGGGATGGCTTTGGCTGCTTTGGTTGGTTTGCCTCTTACTTCTGGATTTTTGTCGAAAGAATGGATTTTGAAAGAAACGTTAGCAAATAATTTTTTGATAGGAGGAATTTTATTTTTAGCAACTTTCTTAACTGCTTTCTACGGAGGAAGACAGCTTCAACTTCTGTTTTTTAATGATAAGGAAAACAATAAAGATGATACCATAGAAAAAAAATGGTCGTGGTATTTGCCTTTGTTACTACTTTTTATGGGAAATTTTTGGTTTCTTTTTGCTTTCCACCCACTTCACCCAGACGAAAGTTATTGGCTTTCAAGGTTTCCAAGACTTTTTTCAGAAGTTCCTCAAACTATCAAAATATGGCTACCTGTTTTTGCTACTTTAATTACCCTTTTAGGGGTATTTTTAGGGTTTTCTAAGAGGTTGAATGAGAAATTAATCCGAGTGCAAACTTTAGTTCAAATCAAAAATTACTTTCACCAGCAAGATAGATTTTTTATACTCTTATTTTGGAAACCTATCACCAACACAGCACTTATAGTAGCACAAAAACAACCACTTTTTACAACAAACAAGTTGGCTAACATTTGGATAAGAGTAGCGTCCATTTTATTTGTTTTTGATAGAAAAATAGATAGTTTGATTGATAGTTTTTCAAAAATAATTGTTGTAGCAGGATATTTTTCAGCTTGGATAGATAAATATATCGTTGATTTTGTTACGCATCTCGTAGTTTTTATAATCAACTATGCAGGAAAATATTTGAAGAGTTTACAAAGTGGAAAAGTTCAGTTTTATATCTTGATTGTCATTTCTATACTGACTTTTGCGCTACTGTATCTGATTTTTTAAGAACAACAAAACTATTTTTAGAGTACTGGACATGAGATAAAAAGTTGTTGGTGTCGCTACACTAAAATACCAACGAATGGCACTTTTCTCTGTTCTGTAACGCACAGAACAGCAATATCTATTGATGTCCAGTACTCTCAACTATTTTAATTCTAAATACAAAAAACTATGAATCCAATTTTGGCAATGGTTAAGGCACAAGAAGGAAAAAAACTTGGTGCAATGAATCCACCTTTTTCTCAATGGCTTGATGGGAGACTTATTTCAGCAAATGAAGGGGAGTTAGAAATCGAATATGAAGTGCGTGAAGAAATGACAAACCCTGTCGGGATTTTGCATGGTGGCATTCATGCTGCTATAATGGATGACCTTATTGGTACATCTTGTTTTTTACTTGCTCTACCTCACATTTATCTGTCTGTAAACCTTACTGTTGATTTTTTAGGACAAGCAAAGGTAGGGGATAAAGTAATTGCCAAAACTATGTTGGTAAGAAAAGGAAAAACAATGATAAACTTCTCTGCCGAAATTCATCATGCTCAAACAGGGCAACTCATTAGTCGTGCGACTTCAAATATGGTAAACTCTGGAATGCCGTCGGCTTGGACGAAAGAAGAAGAGTAAAAAATTATACTTGTATATCCTAAACATCGAATAAAGATAAAATATTCGTATTTTTGAGAAACATAATCTTTGCTCTTCAAACTTCAAAAAACATAAGAAATTATGCAACGAGATACTCAAATCTTTGATTTAATAGAACAAGAACGCCAACGCCAAGAACACGGCATCGAACTAATTGCTTCTGAAAACTTTGTTTCTCCACAAGTAATGGAAGCGATGGGAAGCGTCTTGACAAACAAATATGCAGAAGGACTGCCCAACAAACGCTATTATGGTGGTTGTGAAGTAGTAGATAAAGTAGAACAGCTTGCTATCGACCGTTTGAAAGAACTCTTTGGTGCAGAATGGGCAAATGTACAGCCACACTCTGGAGCGCAAGCCAATGCAGCCGTTATGTTAGCTGTTTTGAATGCTGGAGACAAAATCTTAGGCTTTGACCTTTCTCATGGAGGACACCTTACACATGGTTCTACAGTCAATTTTTCTGGAAAACTCTATGACCCTCATTTTTATGGTGTAGAAAAAGAAACTGGTCTTATTGATTGGGACAAAGTAGAAGAAAAAGCGAAAGAGGTTCAACCCAAACTTATTATTTGTGGTGCTTCTGCCTACTCTCGTGAGTGGGATTATGCTCGTTTGCGTAAGATTGCTGATAGTGTAGGAGCTTTATTATTAGCTGATATTTCTCACCCTGCTGGACTTATTGCTGGTGGTATTTTAGATAACCCATTGCCTCATTGTCATATCGTAACTTCTACAACGCACAAAACGCTTCGTGGCGCAAGAGGTGGAATTATTATGATGGGTAAAGACTTTGAAAATCCGTTTGGCATCAAAACTCCAAAAGGTGAGTTACGTATGATGTCTTCTCTTTTAGATTCAGGTGTTTTTCCTGGAACACAAGGAGGTCCACTAGAGCATGTCATTGCAGCTAAGGCAGTGGCTTTTGGAGAAGCTCTAAAGCCAGAGTTTAAAACTTATATTCAGCAAGTTGCCAAAAATGCACAAGCTATGGCAAAAGCATTTGTAGCAAAAGGTTATCAGATTATTTCTGGAGGAACAGACAATCATTTAATGCTTATTGACCTAAGAAATAAAAATATTACTGGTAAAAAGGCTGAAAATACACTCGTTTTGGCAGATATTACCATCAATAAAAATATGGTGCCTTTTGATGATAAGTCGCCGTTTGTAACTTCTGGAATGCGTGTCGGTACGGCTGCCGTTACTACTCGTGGAATGGTAGAGAGCGATATGGAGCGCATTGTTGAGCTGATTGATAAAGTATTGATGAATGCTGATGATGAAAACGTAATTGCAGAGGTTCGTAAGGAAATAAATGAATGGATGAAAGATTTTCCTTTGTACAAAGAATTGGAAATGAGTGTTTAGTATATCGTAGATAAATAGGAATCAAAAGAATGACAAGTCAGAACTAGAGTTTTGGCTTGTCATTTTTCTTTACAGTAAAATTTAGCAAGAGTTAAATAAGTGTATTCAAACTCATAAATAACAGAAGTTTATGAATTTTTTATTTTCTAATCCTATTCAAATTTCTAATTCTGAATAATTTACTCTACTTTCGCTATTTAATTGTTTTGATTTTATAGCATTTTAAGTTTTTTATAGAGTTATGGATTATTTGAGAGGATTGTTAGGCATGTTGGTCTTGCTAGGTGTAGCGTATGCCTTTTCTATCAATCGAAAAGCAATAAATTGGAAACTGGTCGGTATTGGTATTCTGTTACAAGTCATTTTTGGAGTATTGATTACGCAAGTGCCACAAGTAGCATCTGTATTTAAGTCAATTAGTGAGGGATTTGTGAAGTTTTTGAGTTTTGCTAACGATGGCGCAAGATTCCTTTTTATGGATTTGGCTGATATTCCAAAAAGTGGTTTTATCTTCGCATTCCAAGTTTTGCCTACCGTAATTTTCTTCTCTGCCGTAACTACTGGACTATATTACTTAGGTATTCTTCAAAAAATATCTTATGGAATTGCTTGGCTGATGGCAAAAACAATGGGACTTTCAGGTGCAGAAAGCCTTTCGGCAGCAGGAAACATATTCTTAGGGCAAACAGAAGCACCTCTTTTAGTACGTCCTTTTATTGCTAAAATGACAACCTCTGAGCTTATGTGTCTTATGACAGGAGGAATGGCAACCATTGCAGGAAGTGTTTTGGGAAGTTATGTTGCCTTTTTAGGAGGAGCAGACGAAGTAAAACAAGCCGAAGTAGCAGCTCGCCTTTTGAGTGCATCGATTATGAATGCCCCAGCAGGAATTGTATTTGCTAAAATGCTCATCCCAGAAACAAAACCAGAACTTATAGATTCAGAACTCAAAGTAAATAAAGAAACGCTAGGTGCAAACGTGATTGATGCCTTGGCAATTGGTGCAGGTGAAGGATTAAAACTTGCATTGAATATTGGTGCAATGCTTTTGGCTTTTATTGCAGTGATTGCCCTTCTGAATTATATGCTTGAGGTAGTGGGTGATTGGACAACGCTAAATGCTATCATTGCAGAAAGTACAGATGGTGTCTTTAATAAACTTTCGATGGAGTATATTTTAGGACAAGTTTTCCGTTTGGCTGCCTTTGTAATTGGAGTAGAATGGAACGACACACTGCAAGTAGGAAGTCTTTTAGGACAAAAAACTGTTATCAATGAATTTGTAGCGTATGTAAGCCTTGCAGACCTCCAAGAAAAAGGACTTATTTCAGCAAAATCTATTACCATTGCTACTTTTGCCCTCTGTGGATTTTCCAATTTTAGTTCTATTGCTATTCAGATAGGAGGCATTGGAGCAATGGCACCTAACCAACAGGCTAACCTCTCTCGTTTAGGATTAAAGGCTCTGCTTGCTGCAACACTTGCTTGTATGATGACAGCTACGATTGCTGGGGCGTTATTGGCATAATTTAAAATTAAAAAGCCCTTTTCTAAAGTTAGAAGAGGGCTTTTGCAATTTATATTACTTACAATTTCTTGTCGTAATGAAGTGTTATTTTATATCAGAATTACCAACCTTCGTCGTTACCACCTTGCTCAGCAACCACTAATTCAAATGAACGAATTTTGCCTACCCATTTTGCTGGAAGTGCCTTCATATCACTTGTGATGTCAAAAGATTCGCCTTCAAAGTCGTCTGCCATAAAAACACGAACAATTACGCCTTCACTTACTTTAATAGAAGCAATAGGTTGCATACCGAATTCTTCTTGTATCGTTTGGCTATCAAAACTGGTAAGTTCATTAATTTCTAAAGATTTGCCTTCGAAATTAGCTTTAGCAAAAAGAGTTACAGAAACTTCTAGTTCAGTAGTGGTTTCTTCTGTTGTAGATTCATTATCGCCCCAATCTTGAGCTTTTAGAGAAATAGAAGAAGAGAAAAATGCAATACATGCAGCAGCAAAAGTGATGAATAGAATACGCATACGTTTAAGAGTTTATATAAAATTAGGTGAATAAAACGCACACATTGTTCTTTGAGGAGAAGAACCAAAACCGAAAAATCAGAATGAGTTTTCAAGAAATATAAATAGCAATTTTACTGACAATTTTGAAAAAATGAACTTTACAAGAAAAATATTTTTTGCTAAACAACGTCTTTATTGAAAGAGAGTAAATACAAACAAATTACTCCAAAAAATAATTTTCAAAATATCAAAAATATTCCATACATTTAAGAGATGAAAAATAATATATTTACATATCTTTTTTTATTATTCTTTGTTCTTACAATATGTTCTTGTTCTACTCAAGATACGTATTGTAATGAGCGTTTTGAATACTGTTTAGACTACCCTGCTGCCTTCGAACCTTTTGGAAGTTCAAAGAGTGGAGATGGACAGATTTTCCACATCGACGGAGGAAAAATAGAACTTTTAGTTTGGGGAAGCATCAATGGACAAAACCGAACCTTAGAAGAAGAACAGCAGTTTATTTCAAAAAATAGAGACGTACAATATAAGCCTATTAATGATAAATTTTTTGTCGTTTCTGGTTTTGAAAATGGAAAAGTATATTATCTGCGTACAGAAAAAACAGAAACTGGTTTTCGCTCTTTCGAAATTCGCTATCCAAGGGAGGAGAAAGAAAAGTACGATAAGTTTGTGGAACAAATTAGCTTTCAAGAGAAAAAATAAAATGTAATGACTCCACGAGATAAGTCTCTTTTTCGTTGGGATTCGTATCCACTTGTACGTCCTGTGTTGGCTCTCATAATAGGTATTTTGATAGGTGAACAAACACAAGTTAGTTTAGCTTTTTCTTTAGGGCTTTTAGCTGCCTTTTCGATAGCCTATTTGGGACTTCATTTTTTACTGACTGGAAATCAGAAAACACGTTTTTCATGGCTGCAACTCTTTACTTTACTAGGTGTTTTTATAGGATTTGGAATGACTTTAGTAACCAATATCTCTCCAAAAGAACGTCCTTTACATATAAAAAATAATTCTAAAACCACTTTAGCCTATCAAGGGAAAATTGTTTCAGAAATTCAAGAACGAGAAAAATCCTATAAGTTTGAATTTGAAGTAGAAAAAATTAGAACAGAAAATACATGGCAACTTGCTGAAGGAAAAGTATTGGTATATCTCAAAAAAAATGAGTTCTTGAATGATACCAGTTTTATAAACAGAGCAGATAAAATATATAACTTTGATGATGAATTACAGATAAAAGGCTCTCCCATTGAGACCAACCCACCCGAAAATCCCTCTTCTTTCGATTATCAGAAATACTTAAAATACCATTATATTTGGCATCAAGATTTTATCAATTCGTATGATGTGGTTTTAGAAAATAATTTTGAAAATCAAAGTTTAGAAAATCCTATAAAGATTTTTCGTAAGAAAGCCATTGAATTTAGAATCTATTGTGATAGTGTGTTGAAGGAAACTATGCCAGGTGAGCAAAGCTATGGCGTGGCAAGCGCACTTTTCTTAGGAATAAGAGATGGAATAGATAATGATGTAAAGAAAGCCTATCAGTCAGCAGGAGCAACACACGTTTTGGCTGTTTCTGGTTTGCATGTCGGTATTTTGAGTTGGATAATGGCTTTTATATTTCGTTTCTTGAAGAATCACAGAAGATTGAAATATGTTTATTTGGGAATAATTTTGAGTGTTTTGTTTGGATATGCTTTCCTGACAGGACTTTCGCCTTCAGTGCTGCGTGCTTCCGTGATGTTTGGGATTATACAGATTGCAACAACATTTAGCAAGCGAACGAATGTCTATAATAACCTTGCTTTTTCGGCTTTTCTCTTGCTTACTTTCAATCCGTATATGCTCTTTGAAGTGGGTTTTCAGCTTTCTTATTTGGCTGTTATTGGTATTGTGCTTATTCAGCCTAGAATGGCTAAATACTACACGCCTCCTAATAAATTTGTAAAGTATTTTTGGGAATTATTCACTGTTTCAATAGCTGCACAAATTTCTACATTTCCTATTTGTGTCTATTATTTCCATCAGTTTCCAACTTATTTTTGGCTTTCTGGTTTTGTGGTTATTCCTGCTGCTGTGGGGATTTTAGGTTTAGCTATTGCTACAGTTTGTTGTAGTGTTTTTCCTGCTATTATAAGTTCTTATTTAGGAATTGCACTATCTTTTCTCATTTATGGAGTAAATTTTCTGATATTTTGGATAGAAAAACTTCCTCTTTCTGTGATAGAAAATATACGGCTTAGTTTTGCTGAAAGTATGCTTATTTATGCTATTATGATAGGTTTACTTTGCTTTATCACTCTGCCAAGACGAGTTTTCTTTTATCCTACTGTACTTCTGTGTATTGTTTTTTCTGCTCTAAATCTCTATTTGAATCACGAAGCAGAAAACCAAAAACGATTAGTTTTTTATCAGATTCGAAAAGGCTTTGCTCTTAGTTTGCAAGACGGCAGGCGAAGCACTACACTTTTAGATTCGGCTAGTTTTTATAACGAAAATGCTCAAAGCTATTGGCTTACTGGCGACTTACTTTCGAATGGAAAAACCCAAAACGAGCTTATAAATATGGATTCTGTCTATTCAGAAAACCCAAGTAATGAAATTGTACAGATAAGAGATTGGGCTGGAGGAAAAATAATCACTTGGAACAATAAGACCATACTTTGGTGGAACAAAAGACTAGATAAAGAAACCAAATTTGTTCCAAAGCTAGATGATATAGAAATCGTATGGATAAGTAATAACCCTATTTACACGTTATCCGAAATGGCAACTATCAAAACGAATTATCTCATTTTTGATGATACCAATTACAACTCAAGAATAAAACTGCTTTCAAATGAAGCTAAAGTCAATAAAATAAAAGTCAGAGTATTGAAAAATGGAGCGTTTGAGAAAGAGTATTAAAATAATTTCATTGAATTGTAGTATTTCTCTGTGTTCTCTTCAACTCTGTGGTTTAAAAACTAAACCTATTTTTATCTCCTATACTTCTTAAAAAAACTATTAATTTTCATCTGAATCACTCCAAAAAAGGCTTCTTTAAAAATTCCAGACGACATCTTAGATGTTCCCTTGGTTCGGTCAGTAAAAATAATAGGGACTTCACCTACATGAAAGCCGTATTTCCACGCTGTAAATTTCATTTCTATCTGAAAGGCGTAGCCTACAAATTTGATAGAATCCAAATTTATCGTTTCTAAAACTTCCCTACGATAACATTTAAAACCTGCCGTTGCATCGTGAATAGGCATTCCTGTTACTATCCGAACATAAATACTAGCAAAATACGACATCAAAACACGACTCATAGGCCAGTTCACAACATTTACCCCCTGTACATAACGAGAACCAATAGCTACATCATTTCTGATACCCTCTTCATTTTCTGTCGCACAAGAATTATAAAGCCTAACTAAATCCTTTGGATTATGCGAAAAATCGGCATCCATTTCAAAAACATATTGATACTCATTTCTCAATGCCCATTTGAAGCCGTGAATATAGGCTGTGCCTAAGCCCAGTTTGCCTTTACGTTCCTCAAGGTGTAGAGAATTAGTAAATTCTTTTTGAAGTTCTTTAACTTTCAAAGCTGTTCCGTCAGGCGAACCGTCGTCAATAATGAGGACGTGAAACGGAAGTTCTAACGAAAATACGGCACGAATAATAGCTTCGATATTTTCGATTTCGTTATAGGTCGGTATGATTACGATGCGTTCTTTCACACTTCAAAAATACGTACAATAATTTTACGTACAATAGCAGAACTATAAATTTTGAGAAGTTTTAGGAAGTTTGTTAATTACTTTTATTTCTGTGGTATCTTGCTTTCTCTATATCTTACTACGCCTGTAGGCAAATCATCTAAGAGTTTTTCGGCTGCTCGTTCGTCTTTTTTTCGTTCCGATGTTTCTTTATATTTTTTGAAAAGCCAAAATTTACTCCAATCTTGCAGCATCAGAAGCAGTGCAAGTAAAGAAGTTGTTAATGCTATTTCCCAAACAAGAGCGATTGTAACCATTTCTAATAAAAAATTAATTCTTAGTCAAAATAAGAATTATTTCTCAAATTTGTTGCTATGAAGAAAGAAACTCTACCTTTTTATACAAAATCTCAACTCGCTCTACGCAACGGACAAGACCGTAAGGAAATTTGGTGTGCCTACAATAATCTAATCTACGATGTTTCTAGTTCTAGGCTTTGGCAAAAAGGAAAGCATTATGAACATTGGGCTGGGCAAGACCTTACAGAAGAATTAAAAAATGATGCTCCTCACAACGAAAATGTATTTGACAAATTCGAAGTGGTGGGAAAGTTAAAAGAAAATTAAACTGTTGCTATGCAAATACTTTTGCTAATTCTTTTTCAATATGACTTAGCTTGAGCAAAATTTGAGAATTGTCTGGCGTATCGTTGCTATATTCTGTTGGATGTATGCCGTTCAAGAGCAAACGAGATTCTATAACCTTACAAACTAGCTCGTCTCCTTGAGCATAATTAGCCATTATTTTATCAATAAAAATACGGATACTTCCTTTTTTTGTATTATTATTAGGTTGTTCTTGTGTAGAGTTCATAATGATAGAAATTAAAAGGGGATAGTTGATGAATTGAAAAGTAGAACAAAATCAAGTTTTTATTTAATTTATTTAAAAATAACTTTAAGTTTTCTTTCTTTATTTAAGAAACGGCAAGACTTTTTAAAAAGTTGCATTTGTCATCATTGAGATTAAAGTCCAATTTTATATTCCCAAATATAACACCATTATTAACTGTAAAGTCTAATTATTTATGAAAAAAATACTAAAAGTAATTATTATTGATGAATTGCATGAATCATTCAAATTTCATTTTTTGAATAAAAATATAGAATATACTTATGCTTATGATTGGAAAGATAATGATATTATAAATCAAATGCAAGATTTTGATGGATTAATCCTAAGAAGTCGCTTCGCTATTGATAAAAAATTCATACAAAAAACCAAACACCTACTTTTTGTAGCTCGTGTCGGTTCTGGAACAGATGGAATAGACAAAAAATTACTTGCTCAAAAAAAAATACAATTACTTACTGCCCCAGAAGGAAATCGTAATGCTGTTGCTGAACATACACTAGGAATGATGTTATCAGTATTGAATAATTTTAAGAAAGCCCAAAATGAATTGAGTAACTTTCAGTGGAAAAGAGAAGCTAACAGAGGGATAGAGCTAAGTGGAAAAACAGTAGGAATTGTAGGCTATGGAAATGTCGGAAAATTATTATCTCAAAAACTAAATGCTTTAGGTTGTGAGGTATTAGTGTATGACAAAAGAGATAAAAAGCAAGACAGCTTTGCAAAACAAGTTTCTTTAGAAGAGTTACAAGAAAAGGCGCAAATCGTCTCAATTCATATTCCATTAGATGATGAAATAGGTGGAGAAAATGGCAATCTTCATTTTGCTGATGAGCAGTTCTTTGAAAGGTTTGCTAACCCTATTTTTTTCTTCAATACTTCAAGAGGAAGTGTTGCCAAAATGGAAGCTATTTTAAAATACTTGAAAAATGGAAAGATTAGAGGAGCAGGGTTAGATGTTTTAGAAAATGAAAAGCTACATACCTTTACAGAGTTACAAAAAAAGCAATTTGAAGAAATAAATGCTATGCAAAATGTGATTTTGACTCCCCACGTGGCAGGTTGGACACACGAATCCTATGAAGGATTAAATAAAGTCTTGGGTGAGAAGATAAATCAGTTTGTAGAGAAGCATTTTCAAAAGGCTTAAAAAACAGTAGTTTTTTCTTGGTTTTTCTAAATTACTATAATTTAATCTATTGAATATATAGTAGTTGCTAAAGTTTTCCTATTTTCGTGTCTTGAAAAGAAATTTTTAATAAAAATATACTGATTGATATATCAGAATTGGTTTTTTAACTGATTACTGGTAATTGATTACTATTTACTGAAAAAAATATGGGTTTTAATCGTCTCAACACGATTGTAGGTTGGCTAATCTTTTTGATTGCTACTACAGTTTATGTCCTCACACTTGAAAATACGGCTAGTTTTTGGGATTGTGGAGAATTTATAGCTGTTTCTTATAAACTAATGGCTCCTCACCCTCCAGGTGCGCCTTTCTTCCTTTTAGTCGGACGTATGTTTTCCTTCCTTGCCTTTGGAGATGTAGAACAAGTAGGCTATTGGATAAATATGCTTTCTGCTCTCAGTAGTAGTTTTTCTATTTTGTTCTTATTTTGGACAATAACAATGCTTGCTCGTCGTATTGTGCGCCCTACTTTGCAAAAAGTTATGGATTCCAAATCGGAAGCTGACTTACAAAAAGGCTTAGATGCACAAGAAAATGATTATACACTAGCTCAAAAAATTATGATTTTGGGAAGTGGTGCTGTTGGTGCATTGGCTTATACTTTTTCAGATTCATTTTGGTTTTCAGCTGTTGAAGCAGAGGTGTATGGAATGTCATCTTTTTTTACTGCGATTGTAGTATGGGCAATTTTTAAATGGGAACGCATTGATGATGAGAGAGATTCAAATCGTTGGCTGATTTTTATTGCTTATTTGGTTGGTCTTTCTATCGGAGTTCACCTTCTTAACTTACTTGCTCTTCCTGCATTGGCGTATGTATATTATTTCAAAAAATACAAAGAAGAAAGTCGTTTGGGTTGGCTTCTGACTTTCTTAGCAGGAACAGGAATTGTTGTTTTGATTACGTATGGCGTAATTCCAGGGCTTCCAAGTATTGCAGCAAAATTCGAAATTGCATTTGTAAATTCATTTGGTCTTCCATTTGGTTCTGGGGCTTTATTTTTTAGTCTTGCTTTTATTGCAGCACTTGTTTGGGGAATTTTTTATTCTATTAAAAAGAGAAATGTAGAATTAAATACAGCCTTACTTTCTTTTGCATTCATTATGATAGGGTACAGTACGTATTCTCTTATATTGATTCGTTCGAATGCTAATCCTCCGATTGACGAGAACAACCCAGAAGATGTAATGACATTTGTTTCTTATCTAAAGCGTGAACAGTATGGCGACCGTCCTTTGGTATATGGAAGAACATTTGCTTCCGAGCGCACAGGACAAGAAATTGGAGCAGCTTTATATCGTAAAGGAGAAAAAAAATACGAAGTCTATGACCATAAGTTTGAAGTTACTTATGATTCTAAAGGTAATATGCTTCTGCCTCGTGTATATAGCCAATCAAGTAATCACCCACAGCTTTATCAGCAATGGTTAAATCTTCAACAAGGAGAACGCCCTACTTTTGGCGATAACCTCAACTTCCTTTTTACTTACCAGTTTGGACACATGTATTTTAGGTACTTTATGTGGAATTTTGCTGGAAGACAAAGCGATGACAAAGAAGCTGGATGGCTTACTCCGTTTGAAGATTTAGGAAAAGAACTCCCTGAAGATTTAGCTACTAACAAAGCAAGAGATAACTTTTATATGTTGCCACTTCTTTTAGGAATTATAGGTTTTATTTTCCAAGCTACTAAAGACCAAAAAGGTTGGTGGATTACCTTCCTTATTTTCTTCATAATGGGATTAGGTTTGGTGCTTTATCTCAATTCGCCTCCTGTTGAACCTCGTGAACGTGATTATGTATATGTGGGTTCGTTCTATGCCTTTTCTGTTTGGATAGGTTTGGGAATGTTGACTTTAGCACACTTCCTACAAAAACGTATTTCTGGAGTAGCTGCTTCTGGAATTGCTTTGGGTGTTGCCTTTATTGTGCCTACTATTATGGCTGTGAAAGGTTGGGATAACCATAACCGTACTGGGCGTTATCTTTCAGTTGACCAAGCCAGAAACACGTTAGCTGCTTGTGAGCCTAATGCTATCTTGTTTACAGGTGGAGACAATGATACTTTCCCACTTTGGTACGTACAGGATGTAGAAGGCTTCCGTACTGATGTTAGAGTAGCCGTTTTGAGTTATTTTGCAACAGATTGGTATGCAGACCAAATGACAAGCCAAGTAAATGATTCGCCACCAATTCCGATTTCTTTGGAAAGAGAAGACTATATTCAAGGTAAGAATGATTACTTGATGTATATTGGAAATAGAGATGGTTCTCCAGATAAAAATATTAATCAGCCTGTCAATTTAGAGACTTACATACAACTTCTTAAAAAAGAAGACCCTCGTGTGATGGTACAGTTACAAGATGGAAGTAGTACAGGAAAACTTCTTTCTAAAAAGTTTGCGTTAGCTATCAATAAGCAAGACGTACTGTCAAAAGGATTTATTCCTAAAGGAAAAGAAAACCGTATTGTCGATGTGATGGAGTTTGATATTAAAGGAAACAACATTTATAAAAATGACCTTTTATTATTAGATTTAATTGCAACTAACAAATGGGAGCGTCCGATTTACTTCAATCAGACTTCTGCAAATACTATCAATTTCAATTTGAGAGATTATCTTCAAATGGATGGAATGGTTTATCGCCTTATGCCAATTCAAGGACAAGATAATGGCGATTTAGGAGAAGTCAATTTTGAGGAAATGAAAAAAGCTGTGGAGATGTTCCAATTTAGAGGAATGCAAACAGAAGGCTATTACGACGACGAATATAAAAAGTTTGGAGCGCAGTTCCGTCAAGTATATTTCCGTTTGGCACAAGAATACTTTGAGCGTGGGGAGAAGGAAAAAGCAATAGAAACGCTTGATAAAGCCTTTGAACTTCTTCCAGTAATGAATGTTCCATATAGCTATTATGAACCATATTTTGTGCAGTTGTACCACATGGCAGAAGCTGATGACAAAGCCATTGCCTTAGCAGAAGATATTTCTACTCGTGCTATGGAAAACCTTAGTTTTGTTTATCAGAACAATCTGAATCAGTTTAATTATAGTGATATGATTCAGCGAAGCAGTATTCAGATGCGTGTTTTACTTTCTGTTTATCGCCAGTTAGATGCCATGACAACACAAGAAATTCAGCGTTTGGAGGCTAAAAAATCTCTAATGCAAGAAGAAGGAAAAGTAATTGTTGATGAAAATGGAGACCAAATTCAAATAGAATTTTCTGATGCTGAACAAACTCGCTTAGAAAGTCTGAAAGAACGCCAAAAAATCTTTACAGATGCCATACAAAAGTATAGTTCTGCTGGTGGAATGAGGTAAGTTATTCTTTTATTGCTATTTTAAGTAGTTAGTTTTCACAAAATTGTTATTTTGTATTTCTGATTAAAAAT